>CAYXZK010000001.1:0-26776 GCA_964469955.1 uncultured Candidatus Saccharibacteria bacterium
CACAGGTCTTTCAGGCGGAGGAACTTCAGGCGATGTAACGCTTAACGCTGACACAACCTATTTACAAAGGCGCGTAACAGGCACTTGCGCCGCGGGTTCATCTATTAGAGCAATCTCTGATACGGGAGCCGTTACATGTGAAGTGGATGATAGCGGCACAGGCTCTTCTTTATGGACAGAAAATGGAACGAGCATTTACTACAATAGCGGCAATGTCGGGATTGGATATAGCGCGCCAGCATATAAGCTGGATGTAGATGGGACTATAAGAGCAACTGCTTTTTTGTATCCGTCAGACATTAGTTTAAAGAAAAATATTGAAGAAATTCCAAATGTTCTTGAAAGAGTTTTACAACTTAAGGGCGTATCTTTTGAATGGATAGAAGAAAACGAAGGACAAAATAAAAAGAATTTAGGATTAATCGCGCAAGAGGTAGAAAAGATATTTCCAGAGGTTGTTATGACTGATAAAAAAACTGGTTTGAAGTCGTTGGAATACGCGAATTTGATTAGCCCTTTAGTAGAAGCTTTAAAAGAGCAACAAGAACAAATAGAAGAGCTTAAAAAGGAAGTAGAGGGTTTAAAATCTTTCCAACAGAAATAAGATGAAAATTACAAACGAGCTTAAAAAATATTATATTCTTATTGGTGTTTTAATAATTGTCTCTGTGGCGTTAAGCATTGTTTTGGCGATTAACAGAAACGATGAAGGCTATCAAAGCGTTCCCAGCTCAAATTTAATAATAGACGCGCATGGCGTTTGCAAAAGAGTAAATAACAGCGGCAATAATAATATTACTTATTTCATCCCAACTGGATCTTCTGACGAATGGTCTGAATTTAGGGAGTCTGCCAACGCGGGATCGTTGCTGGATATTACATTAGAAGAATGTGGCACTGTTCCAGAAGGTATCCATATTAAAACTTGCGAAGAGTTGCAGATGATAGGAGAGACTGCGGAAGCCCTAACAGAAACATATATTTTGGACAATAATATTGATTGCAGCGCGACTAAAAATGGCACTTCTATATGGACTGACGGAAAAGGTTTCTGCCCAATTGGCGATGGGAAGAGATTAGACGGAAGTATGCTTGTTGACAATTTTAGTGGTTCTTTTTATGGACAAGGATACAGTATTATGAATTTATACATTAACAGGGATTCTAGCGCTTCTGCTCCTTTAGGATTATTCGGTGAAACCGCGACCGGAGTTATTATAGATAATGTTCATATGACCAATATTGAATGTCTTAGCGACGGATATGGATATATCGGCGGTTTGGTTGGAAGAACAGATCAAACAGTTGATCCGCCGTTTATTACGGTTGCAATTTTAAATTGTTCTGTTCAAGGTGAAATAGCAGACAGCGAGGGAGATAATATGGGTGGGTTAATTGGTTATATGGAAGATGGGTGGATTTCCAATTCTTCGTTTACGGGTAGCGTTACAGGCGATTATAATGTCGGCGGTTTAGTTGGTCAAATAGAAAATGGGTCTATTAATAATTGTTCTGTTGATGGCAATGTTAGCAGTATTGACGCTGATCGTATTGGCGGTTTGGTTGGTTATACTTCGTATACTTCCGGAGTTATTTCAATTCAAAACTCTACTTTTACAGGCAATGTGTCGGGAGAAGATTCTATTGGTGGGATTATAGGAGATATGAACGGAGCGAGTGATGGTTCTGATATAATTAATTGCGCGGTTATTAACAGCAATATAACGGGTGAAAGGCTTATCGGCGGTTTGATTGGAGACGCGGCTGGCGGCATTACGATAACTGATTCTTTTTTTACAGGCGAGATTGCAGGCGTTACGATTGGTTATGGAGATCCGTCTTGCGCTGGCGGTTTAATCGGTTCTGGTTCTAGTGGCTCGACTATAATCTCTAATTGTTATGTGCAAGCCACGATAAGCAGTAAAGACAATGTCGGCGGTTTTTTCGGAACAGGAAACGCTGTTAGTTTAATTACCGATTCTTATTTCTTGGGCGACCTTAAGTGTAATATTGGGGATAGTTGCGATGATTTCGGCGGGTTAGTCGGACATAGCGCGTTTGATAATTTATCAATAGATAATTGTTACGCTAAAGGCACGATAAACGGGCAAGGCGAAGAGCTTAAGTATGCCGGCGGTTTTTTGGGCCTAATGTACAGCGGCGCATTAGATATTAATAATTCCTATGCTTTTATGGATATTACGTCTGCGGAAGGTTATAATTATGGCGGAGGTTTAATCGGAAAAGTTTCAGGCAGTTGGAGTATTGAAAATTCGTATTCTGTCGGTTCTGTTAGTGGTTTTACATACCAAGGAGGTATTTTAGGATACATAAGCCCTTTTGGCGTTTATTATGGGTCTAATACTTATTGGGATAAGCAAAGAACAAATTTATTGGTAATGTGTGGCAATGACACAAAAGGTATTTGCGACGATAGCGCGGGTAAAACAACAACGCAAATGCGCCAAGAAGCGACTTATTCGGGCTGGGATTTTGGTAGCATCTGGACCATAAACGAAGGCGTTACCTATCCTTGCCACCAATGGTGGACAAGTCAGGGACACTCTTGTTTTTAGGCTTTACAAAAATTTTTGAGAACCATAATTGGAAATTTAAAAATAAAATTAATAATTAAATTTGAAAAATAAAATGCTTAAACAAATACCAATATTAGCTGTAATCGCTTTAGCTTTTTTCTCTTTAGGTTTTTATATTGGAATGAAAGACAGGGAAATATGTTCAATAGTTCTGAACGAGAATCAAACAGATACCTTTCAGTCTGGCTGGGAAGCCGCTAAAGATAGATTAGCGGAAACAGGGTTTGTGCCTTTTGTGGAAATTGATGAGATAACCTCTGTTGAGGGGCAAGTTATAAGAACGCAAAACAATAAAATTGAATTAAAAATCCAGCCCTTAGAACCGCTTTCAGACCCTGATTTAGACCAGAGAATAATAGAAGTGACCGCAGAGACTAAAATTTACCAATTGGAAGAAAAAGAGAACGCGCTATATGAAAGAGAAATGAACGAATTTAACAAAAAAATGCAAGAACAGATAGAAAACCCGGAATTAGCAGAGCTTATTGATCCGCCGGATTTTTTCTTAAAAAAAGAAATTGATTTAAACAGCATTAAAGTTGGAGACCAATTAAGGGCTAACGCGCAAGGAAACATTAAAGAGATAAAAGAATTTGAAGCAGTTGAAATAATTCTTCAACCCGAACTAAACCAATAATTTAAATTTTTATTTAATTTTTAGATATTTTAAAGCAGTTAAAGGTTAGAAGTTTTTATGAAAAAAACGTTTAAAATTATTATCATTTCCGCATCCGTTGTTTTTATTTTTGGTTTTTTTATTTTTACTAAAGGGTTCGCAGGTGGAGGAATAGAGTATGATGTTTCTGGTTACGCTTGGTCAGAAAATATTGGATTAATAAGCTTTAACAGTTCAAACACTGGGGCAAGTATAGACTATGGAGTAAAGGTAGAAGCTGGAATGGGTCTTTTTTCTGGTTATGCTTGGTCAGAAAATATTGGTTGGATAACTTTTAATCAAGCGGATTTGTCTGGTTGCCCAAGCGGAGCTTGCGAGGCAAGACTTGACCTAAACACTTATGCGGTTTCTGGGTGGGCAAGAGCTTATAGAGCGATAGCTCAAGAAGGAGAAGCTTTGGGGAATTGGGATGGATGGATAAAATTAAACGGGATAAATTATGGCGTTTTCCTTAACACGAGTTCTGGTCCGCCGTATGAATTTGAAGGTTGGGCCTATGGAGGCGATGATTCTCAAGAAGAAGCGACAACTGGATGGATAAGCTTTAATTGTTCTAACACAGGAGTTTGCGGAAGCTCGGATTATAAAGTTTTAACAGGAATTTCTTTAAACAGTTCGCCTGTAGCCTCAATTGAATGCGATCCTTTGAGTTGCGAAGTTTTCTACAGAGACATTCTTGTTTTCGAAAATCAGTCTTCTGATCCAGATGGCGCTAGCGATATTATAAAATCAGAATGGTATATAAAAGAACAAGGCCAGCCAGACGACGCTTATGTTTTGAAATCAAGTTGCGTGACAGATCCAATTTTATGCGATTACACGCGCCAACTTGATATAACTTGCGGTCTTTACACCCTAAAGCTTTATGTGGAGGATCAATCTGGAGACTCAAGCGTCGCGACTAAAGATTTTCAAATAAAAGAAGACGTTAAAGCTGATTTCATGTGTTCACTTGATAATCTTGTTTGGGAGAGTTGCACGGGCTTTATTATTACAGAAGGGGAAACTATTTATTTGAAAGACACTTCTATTCCTAGGAGCGGCTACGCGCTTAATTCGTGGTCTTGGGAAATGAACGAGGTTCCTTTTGGAGGAAATGATCCAAATCCTTCCACAATGGCTCTTGTTGGCGAGATGGACATTAAATTAGATATAATAGATGAAGGCGGCAGGACAGATTCAAAAACTTATACTATAGAAGGAGAAATGTTGAGACACAGCCCTAAATGGAAAGAGGTTTCACCTTTTTAAGACAGGGGTCAGTGATTAATTACTAATTATTTATTAATATGGATTATCCTAAATACAAAAAACTTATTTTTTATTTAGCTATAGCAATAGTTGTTTTGCTGATTGCCTTTGGGTCTATTTACTATTTAGTAATTTTTAGAAAAGGCATTGTTTTAACCCCAGAGCAAGAAACTAAAATTCAAGCAGAGGTGTCTGCAATTATTAAAACGAATGATTTTGACAAATGCAAGCAAATAAAAAACGAAATTTATAGAACCGCTTGCGTTAACAACATTGCCTTGAATCTGGCTCAAGAAAAACAAGACATCAGCTATTGCCAGAAGATAGACGATAAACTGATGAGTATCGCAAGTTGCGAAAGAAGGGTTCTCTTCAAAAAGTCTTTAGACCAAGAGCGGATTTCTGTTTGTAACGAAACCGCAAATGAAGAAATTCGCGAGGAGTGCAAAGGCAGGTTTTGGAAATTACTCGCTGTTAAGAAAGAAGACATTGTTTTATGTCAGAACACGCTTCAAGACGATGATAGAATCATTTGCCTTGATAATTATGTTTTTGAAAAAGAGTTTATTGGAAACGAAAATAGTTTTGATTGCAAAAAATTTAATTCAGAACAATCTAAATCAGACTGCCAAGCCTATAAAACAAAAGCATTGAGCGACGAGTTGAACGATTGTTATCTTTTTGAATCTGATTTATTTATTAATTATTGTTTTTTAAAAACGCGCTAAAAAATGATTAAAAAAAACACATTAACTAAAAATAAAAAAATATTTTGGTTCTCGTTATTCTTATTTTCCGCATTTATTCTTCCCAAGACTTCTCTTGGCGTTGAAGGCGATATTTTTTGGGAACAAGCTGACGATTTAACTTCTGGAATAGAATCGGCTTATGGAATTGCGGTTGATTCTAATTATGTTTACGCGGTTGGAGGCCAAGAAGATATGGGTCTTTGGCGGATTGAGAAGAGAAATATTAACGATGGAGTTGTGGAATGGTCGGTCGCAGAGGATTTTATTCCAAAAGCCGCGGATGTGGCAATGGAAGTTGCAGTTGACTCTACGGCAATATATGTTGGCGGCAGTATTGATAATTGGTCTAAATGGCGCGTGGAAAAAAGAAGCCTTGAAGGCGATTTTATTGTTTGGGCTTACGAAGAAGATTTTACGGCAGACAAGAAAGACAAAATAGCCGCAATTGAAATTGATTGTTCTGGGGTATATATAGCGGGATCAGAAGACAACGAAAAGGTTTGGCGCGTGGAAAAAAGAAGCCTTGATAACGGCAATCTTATTTGGGACGCGAGAATTACTTCAGGCGGTTACGCGGACGGAATAGTTGTTGATTCTACTGGCGTTTACGCGGTTGGAAGTCAAGACAACAATCTCGCGAGAGTTGAAAAAAGAAAACTTGCTGATGGAACTTTAATATGGGAACAAACTCCAGATTTTGGAACGGGAAAAGATGTTTTTTATGGAGTTGGCGTTGATATTACAGGGGTATATTTAGCCGGCTCTCAAAACAATAATTCTATTTGGCGCGTGGAAAAAAGAGATCTTAACAATGGCGAAGCAATATGGGAAAAGCAATCAGATTTAGATTTTGGAAAAGATATGGCCCTTGGCATAGAAGTTAGCACCACCGGCGTTTACGTGTCAGGATGTCAAAATAATGGTTATATTTGGCGCGTGGAAAAAAGGGATCTTAGTTATGGTAATTTAGAATGGGAGAAAAAAGAAACTTTTTTGAAAGAGACAACCGTGGCGCATCAGCTTGCTTTTTATTCTGACGGATTGTATGTTGTCGGGCATAAGGCGGGCAGAAAAATCTGGCGTGTGGAAAAAAGAGAAAAAAATCTTGAAATTCCAACGCTTTCAGTCTCTTTGTCAGCCGATCCCACTAAAGGAAATATTCCTCTGAATGGCGTTGATTTAATCGCTGATGTTAGGGGCGCGGCTGGCGGTAGTATAAATTATATTTTTTATTGCGATAGAGATGATAATGGCACTGATATTACTCCTAGTTGGGACGCTAAGTATGAAGATTCTTCTGAAAATCCAAAAAAAGCTGTTGCTGTTTGCGACTATGCTTTAGGCGGCAATTATACTGCCAAAGTTATTGTGGAGCGGGGTTCGCTAAGCGCTCAAGATAAGATTGTTATTAACGCGGTAGATCCAATTAATACTAATCCAGTCGCGAAAATTTCCTGTAGTACGGCAAACTGCGCTGGCTTTAACAGCGAACCATTCTTTTTAATTAATAATTCTTTTGATTCAGATTCTACTAACGCGCCGGACAATGATAATCAAATCGCGAGTTCTAAATGGTTTATAGATAATAATTATGTTTATAGCTGTAATTACGCTAAGGGGTGTAATTTAACGCCTAATAATTATGTTGGCGCGGGTTCGCATACGGCTAAATTGTATGTTGAAGATACTTTAGGCGGAATAAGTGTTACGACTCAAAATTTCCGAATAAAAAAAGATATTGTGGTTGATTTTATGTGTTCTGCGGATAAAATTGTTTGGGAGAATTGCGAAAATTTCAAGATAACCGAAAGAGAAACTTTTTTCTTAAAAGATGTTTCTGTTCTTTCTGACGGAGCTTCCGCGGTTTCTTATCGCGGATGGAAAAAAGATAGAATTCCTTTTGGCGGTGATAAAATTATTCCTGCGCTGGTTGCGACGCAAGGGAATATGATTATTAGACTGGAAACAACAGATAACGCTGGCAGAACAGGCGTTAAAACCCATACTGTTTTTGGAAAAATATTCAAACTTAGATGGAAGGAATCCTCACCGCAACCAGAGTGATTATTAATAATTGATCATTGATTATTGATCATTGATTATTGATTATTGATTATTGATCATTGATTATTGATTATTGATTATTGATTATTGATCATTGATTATTGACTATTTATCAGTGATAAGTGGTCACTGATGATTTATTTATATGAAGTGTCCTGTTTGTAAAAAACCTCTTTTAAGCACTCTTTTTAATAATGTTGAAGTTGACTATTGTCCTTTTTGCCTTGGTTTTTGGTTTGACGAAAACGAATTAAGGTATGCCAAAGACGCGAGCGACGAGAACCTAAATTGGCTGGATACTGATTTATGGAAAAACGAAAAGGACTTTAAAGTTTCAAGAGGTATCCGCATATGCCCCCATTGCAGAGTTCCGCTTTATGAGGTATATTATGGTAATTCCAGAGTAGCGGTTGATGTTTGTAATCTTTGTCATGGAGTTTGGCTAGACAGAGCCGAGTTTAAAAAAATAATGGATTGGCTCTCTCAAGAAGCTAACAACGAAGTTCTCCACAATTATACTAAGAATTTATTCAAGCAATCTATTGAGGTTTTTACAGGGCCTGAAACCATAAGAGAAGAAATCCTTGATTTTATAACAATTCTAAAGCTTTTGAACTACAAATTCGCCGCTCAACATCCGTTAATTTCTAAAATGATATCAGAAGTACCTTGGTAAATGATTGCAATGAAAGGGTGGGGTGGCCGAGCGGTTTAAGGTGCTTGCTTGGAAAGCAAGTGTAGTTGAAAGGCTACCGTGAGTTCGAATCTCACCCCCACCGCTCAAATTTTTTAAATTCAAAATTATTTAAAATATCCTAAAATACGCTTACTTGGTTAAGCGTATTTTAATCAAAACTATATAATATGTCAGTAACATGTCGGCAACATATCAGGCACGTCAGGTCGGACCTGCGCGCAGGTCTGGCCTGACATGTTACTGTATTGATATATTGGCACGATTTAACGCAATGAAGAAAAAACAAAAATTAGCATTAATGGTTGGAATAATTGGATTGATTATTGTGTTCTTTTTCCCGGAACCAGAAACTAATTTTATTTATTATGTTGGATTTGTTATATTCCTTATATTAACAATAATTGTTATCTTAGCCCACAATGAAAATATTAGAAGTTAAAAATCTTTCCGTTGAATCAAAAGAAGACAATAAACAGATATTGGAAAATATCTCTTTTGACATTGAAGAAAAATCAATTTATGTTTTGATTGGTCCAAATGGATCGGGTAAATCGACACTGGTTTATGCCTTAATGGGTATGCCAAGATTTAAAATAAGCGCGGGTAAGATTTTATTTTTAGGAAAAGATATCACCAAACTGTCAATTCACGAAAGAGCTAAAAGAGGGTTAACTTTAGGTTTTCAAGATCCGGCCTATTTTGAAGGAATAACCTGCGAAGATTTTTTAAGGGCAGGCAATCGGAATATTTCTTTAAATGAGATTAAAAAATATCTTACCTTGGTCGGGCTTGACGCGCGAAAGTTTTTGAAAAGAGAGATAAATTCCAGTTTAAGCGGCGGCGAAAGAAAAAGAATAGAATTTGCTTCGGTGATAGCGACAAAGCCAAAATTAATGATTTTAGACGAGCCTGATTCAGGGCTAGATGTTATGATTTACCGCGAGTTTTATAATATTTTGGAGAATATAAAAGAAGAAACAGGGGCAACAATTCTTTTAATTAGCCACAGAGAAGAACTTGGATTTAGAGCTAATCAAGCGGCGTTTTTAAACAAAGGCAAGCTCATTTCTGAAGGAAGTTTTAGAAAAGTTATGAAAGATTATTGCCAAAAATCAAATAGAAAAAAAGTTTGTCCTTATGCCCAATAAACTACCAAAACAACTCATAGATTCTGCTAAAAAATGCGGATTGGACTTTATGACAAAACAAGGAGCAAATGCTGCTTATTTTTATGTTGAGTCCAATAAAATATTAGCGCTTAAAAAAAATTCCGGGTTGAGGATTACATATCAAAATTTAAAAGAAACGGTCAAAATAAAATTAACGGTTAAGCAAGGAGTTAGAATTAAAAAACCGATTTTTCTTTGTTTTGGTATTTTAGGGAAAAACGGAAAACAGAATATTGTGTCAGAGATAAAGATAGAGAAAGACGCGGAAGCAAGGATAATATCGCATTGCGCTTTTCCGCAAGCCCAAAATGTTTTACATAAAATGGAGGCTGAAATAAAGTTAGCTAAAAACTCAAAACTTATTTATGAAGACAGGCACTATCACGGGGAAAATTATGGAACTGCTGTCGCGTCTTCTTACAAAATTTTTGTGGGTCAAGGGGCTTATTTGAAAAACGAATTTATTTTAAACAAAGGCAGTGTCGGAAAATTAAAAATTGTTTTTGAGGCGCGCCTTGAAGAGAACGCTTTGGGCGAAGTTATTTCTAAAATAATTGGTAGGGGCAAAGGCGATGATATAGAAATTTTCGATAAAATTTTATTATCAGGAGCAAATGCGCGCAGTTTGATGAAATTCAGAGGAGCAATAGCCAATCAAGGCAAAATGTTTTTTAAGGGAGTAACAGAAGCAAACGCTAAAGGAGCGAGAGGACATATTGATTGCAGTGAAATTATTATAGGCAAGGCGTTGGCTGAATCTGTGCCAATCATTAAAGTAAGCCATCCTGAAGCGAGGATTACACATGAAGCGTCAATTGGAAAAGTTAATCAAAAAGAGTTGGAAACCTTGATGACTCGCGGTCTTTCTGAAAAAGAAGCAATAGATTTTATTATTAAAGGCAGAATTAAATAACAATGTTTTCGGATTAGTGGAGTTTTTCGGGTTTTACATAAATTGCTTTTTAAGTCGCTCTTTTTACGATTCTATCAATTCTGTCAGGTCCGACCCGCGTGTAGGCCAGACTTGCGGGCAAAGAGCGGGGAGGGAGCGTCTTGACATATACCCCTATGGGGTATATACTAAAACAGGACAATTAAGATAATCAAACTTTATGAGAAAGAATACCATTGTTCAGCGTTTAAATATTATTAAAGGGCAAATAAATGGATTAGCTAACCTTATAGAAGAAGATAAAGGTTGTCGCCAAATTACAGAGCAGTTCTACGCGATTAACGCTGGCCTCAAAAAAGCAATGGAATTATATTTCAAAGCAGATATGACTTCTTGCTTAAAATCTATTAATTTCAAAAAAAGAAAAACAATTGAATTTTTGTTAAAGGAAATAGTTGAAAATAAGTAGTTTGTCTTCAAAATAAAAGACGCTTTTTTGTGTCTTTTATATTTGAATAGTTTAAGTGTTTAAAGTTATACGAGCAAAGGTCGTTTAAATTTTAAGTATTATTCTAAAGAATATAAGTAAATAAAATATAAAAAATATGTATAAAGTAAATAAATCAAAATGTCTTAGTTGCGGAGTGTGCGTATCAAATTGTTCAGAAGGAATGAAAATGGGTTCTGACAATAAAGCCGAAGTTGTTGACCAGAAAAAACTAAAAGAATGTGGCGGAGAGAGTGTTTGTCCGATGGGGGCTATTGAACAAATTTCAGGCGAAGGCGACGGCAGCGCGGAAAGCGGCGCGCAAAAATTTGGAGAAGAGTCCGAAGAACCTGATCCCAACCGCTATAAATCAGGGCTTGGCAATAGAGATGGTCGTGGCCGAGGAATAGGTAACGGATTAGGTCGTGGGCTTGGCCGAGGAATAGGCCGAGGAATAGGCCGAGGAATAGGTAATGGACTAGGTCGTGGGCTTGGCCGAGGAAAAGGTTTGGGGAGAGGCTTAAGAAAATAATAATAAAAAATAAAAAATCTTATCGTAAATTTTTGCGAAGAAATAATATAAAAATTATGGAAATAACATTAAATGACCAGAATTTTGAAAGCGAAGTTCAAAAAGCGGAAAAACCAATTTTAGTTGATTTTTGGGCAGAATGGTGCGGGCCGTGCAATGTTCTTTCTCCTATCTTAGATAAACTTTTTGAAAACAATAAGGATAAATTTATTTTAGCAAAAGTTAATGTTGACGAGGCTCCGCTAATTTCTCAAAAATTTGGAATTCAAAACATACCAACGGTAGTGCTTTTCATTAAAGGCAAACCTATAAGCGGATTTATAGGAGTTAGGCCTGAAAAAGATATCAGTGAATGGTTGTTTAAGGTTATCGCGGAACAAGGTTATAAAAAAGAAACAGAGGATAATCGGGAAGAAGGTGAAGCAAAAGAAAAAACAATGGAGCAAGAGCAGGCCGGCAACGAGGAGAAGCATGGCCGAGAACAGCAAGAAAACCAAGAGCAGGAAGAGCAAGATATAATAAAGATAATTAAACAATATGAAAATTATGCCGACGAAAACGGATTTAGATTAAACCCAGACAGAACAGCTGTTGAAAATTTAATTAAAGGGCTTTTAAGAAATGAACAAAAATATGGCCAAAGATATTGTCCTTGCCGGAGAATAACTGGTAACATAGAAGAAGATAAAGATAAAATTTGCCCTTGCAAGTGGCACAAAGAAGAAATTGAAAGAGACGAAAAATGCTATTGCGGGTTATTCTTTAAAAAATAAAAATTTTTTTAAAATTTAATGAACTTTATAATTTCTTTTATTTTTTCTTTCGGGTTCTATTTGCTTCTTTCAATTGGCTCTGGCGATATTTTATACTGGAGCCGAGAAGAAGTTATTTTAGGAATAGCGTTATCTATTATTTCGGGACTAATAGTCCAATGGATTCTCGGTTTAGTTAAATTTAAAGTTAGCTTAAAGCTTTTAAATCCGTTAAGATGGGGTTTGTTTTTAGTTTACGCCTTTGGTCCTTTTCTTTTTAGTTTGTTAAAAGCAAACCTAATTGTCGCTTATAGGATTATCACGAAAAGAATTAAGCCCGGTATTGTCAAAATTTCCCCTGGGTTAAAAACAGATTTCGGAATAGTTTTATTGGCAAATTCTATTACCTTAACTCCGGGAACTTTGTCTGTTGACATAGATAGGCAAAATAATTTATATGTTCATCTGCTTTGGAGAAAAAACAAAGACGTTGATATCAAAACAGTGGCAGGCAGTTTTCCAAAATGGGTTAAAATGATTACAGAATAATAAATATGTGGCAGATAGTTTCTTTAATTTTACTTATACTTATTGTTGTGACTTTGATAAAAGTTTTTCTATCAAAGAATATCTTCGAAAAATTAGTTGCTTTAGATATTGCGAATATATTAGTAATTTCTTTTTTGGTTTCGTTTTCTTTTATTTTTAAACAATCATTTTTAATTGATCTGGCGTTAGTTTACGCTCTGCTTTCTTTTATAGGCGTTCTATGTTTCGCGCAATACTATCAAAATAATAAACCGACGCGCTAAAATATGTTTTTAGCTTATTTTTTTATTTCAATAAGTTTATTTTTTTTCTGTTTAGCTGTTTTAGGGCTTTTCAGGTTTCCTGATGTTTATACAAAATTACATTCGTCTGCTTTAGCTTCAACTTGCGGTTTTATTTTTTTTACCCTATCTGTTGTTTTTTTTACTTTTCCTTTTGATGAAATTAATCTTTCTTTTCCAATTCGCTTAATCTTAATTTTGCTGATTGTTTTATTAGTCGGGCCTGCTGTCGCGCACGCGATTTCAAAAGCGGCGCGCGAAAACGGACTAAAACCATAAGCGCGAAAATAAAAAATAAAAATGTATTTAATAGGTCAAATTATTCAAGTATTAGTTTTAATTGCGATGGTGGTATCTGCTTTCGGGGCAATGAAAAGCAAGGATTTGTTTATCGCGGTTCTTTATTTAGCGTTAATGAGTTTTATGCTTGCGATAGAGTTTTACATTTTACAAGCTCCTGATGTTGCTATTGCCGAAGCAGTGGCTAAAACAGGTTTGGCGACAGCTCTTTTTGTCATCGCTCTATCTAAAATTAGGAAGATCGAAAACAAAAAATCTTGACGCTTCAGGTAAATTTTTGTTCTATGGGTTTTTATGAAAAACGCAATAAAAAAATATAATTTTTTAAACATAAAAAGAATAACATTAGTTCTTTTCTTTATTTTTCTTTTTACCTCGTTTTTTCTAATCCGCGCTTGCGGCGAACCAGAAAATACGCAAATGGATGATTATTTTATCAGGAACGCGCAAGAGCAAACAGGGAGCAATAATGTTGTGGCGAGCGTTGTCTTTGACTATAGAGCTTTAGATACTTTGGGCGAAGCAGTTATCCTTTTTACGGCCGTAATGGGCATCTCATTAATTTTTACTAAACGCAGAAATTTTTCTGCTCTTAGACAAAATGAGCAAGATAATTAAAATCGTTAGCTTAATTGCTTTAAGCCCAATAATTATATTTGGGTTATATCTTGGCGCGCACGGACATTTAACTCCGGGAGGAGGTTTTCAAAGCGGGGTGATAATTGCCGCGGCTTTTATTTTAATTTTTATCGTTTTCCAAAACAAAATTAAATTATCGCATAGACTTTTTTCATTATTTGAATCTTTGGGTCTTGTCTTTTTTATTGTTTTGGGCTTTTTAGGAATTTTTAAAAATACATTTTTATATAATTTTTTAGCCAACAGTGCCGGATTTTTGGGTAAAACAATTCAATTTGGAACAAATGCCGGAAATCTTAATAGCGGAGGCATTATTCCTTTAATGAATTTAGCTATTGGCGTAGAGGTTGCTTCTGCTTTAGTTCTAATCACGCTTTTAATTATTAAACATAAAAACGGGAAAAAATATGATTAGCATTGTTTTTTTGACCACAATTTTATTGATAGTCATAGGCGTCGCGGGTCTTTTTTTCCAAAAGAATTTTATAAAAATAATCATTGCCATTAATATCATAAGCGATGGCGTAAATTTATTTTTAGTAAGTTTGGGTTACAGGCAGGGAGCTATAGCTCCGATTTTCACAAACGCATTGTCTTTAGAGATGGTGTCTCCAACTCCGCAGGCATTGATTCTGACTAGCATTGTAATTAATTTAGCGATAACCGCTTTTTTGCTTTCTTTATCTATTTTGATTTATTCCCGTGAGAGCTCAAAAAATTTAAATGGCAAAATAGAGCAAAATAAAAGAAAGCAAGAAAATGCGGATTAGTTTTTTGGACATAAAGACGAATAAAATTTTTTTAAACTAATATATGGTTTCTAATTCTATTATTTTAATAATTTCTTTTCTCTTCTTTGGGGCGTTTACAATTCCTTTAGCCCATAAATTTGGAGCAAAAGCAAGAAATTCTTATATTTTTCTCATTTTAGCTCTGGTCGGCTTTAGCGCTGTCGCGCTTTATAAAGAAATTATTGTTAAAGGTTTTTTTGTTTACGCGGTTGGAGCTAAAATTCCTTCTTTGGTTTCTGTCCAAGGTTTTCCAGTAAGGATTATTTTAACAGCAGACGCTTTATCCGGGTTTTTGGCCTTGTTTTTTGTCTTTATAGCTTTTTTGGTTTTTATTTATTCTATGCAGATTATGAAAACTCATTTTGCTTTAGACAAATTTTATGCTTTAGGTTTCTTGCTTTTAGCTGGAATTTTAGGTTTCTTATTTACAGGCGATTTTTTCACTCTTTTTGTATTTTATGAAATAAACACAATCGCAGTAGCCGGCTTAAGCGCTTTTTCTAAGGACAAAGGAAGTCTTAAAGCGTCTTTTAATTATTTGGTTGTTTTCGCGATTGGGTCATTGTTTTTATTGCTCGGCGTTGGCTTTTTGTATGGCAAATACGGAGCTTTAAATATGGCTACTATCGCGCATAATCTTGAATTTTTGCTTTTGGACAAAGTAGCTTTAACTTTTATTGCCGCGGCTTTATTGTTAAAAGCGGGCTTTTTTCCGTTTTATTTTTGGAAACCGCAGACATATAAAGCTCTGCCTGTGCCGGCTATTATTTTATCCACTCTGTCTTCTCTGGCGGCGCTCTATGTATTGTTTAAAATTATATTTAACGTTTTAGGATATAATCTCGCATTGGGATGGACATTAGTTTTATTTTCAGTTTTTTCTATTTTCGTGGGAGTTTTCTTTGCCTTAAAAGAAAAAGATATAAAAAGAATTTTAGCTTATTTGGCTATTTCAGAATTGGGTTATGTGGTTTTAGGTATTTTGGGAGGAATTATAATAACAAATAGCGAATTTAGCTTGCTGGCTATCAAGGGGGGATTATTCCATATGGTAAACGATATTTTAGATATTACTTTTCTGTTTTTAATTATTGGAGTTATTTTTTACATTAGCAATGTCAAAGATATTTTTAGCATCAATGGCCTTGGGCGCAAGTATCCTTTTTTGGCAGGATTTTTCTTTTTCGGGATTTTAGCTTTAGCCGGGATGCCGCCTTTGAATGGTTTTGCTTCAAAAATAATGATATATGAATCTATTTTTTATTTAAGTCCCGCCTTAACGATTGCAGGAATTATGGGGAGCATTTTAACCTTAGCTGTTTTGGTTAAGATCTTCGCAATAATATTTTTAGGAGCGCCTTCCGAAAGTTTTCAAAACTATAAAAAAGTCCCGAAAGGAGTTGTTTTAATAATTATTATCTTTGCCCTTATGATGTTGTTAGTCGGACTTTTTCCAAAAGAGTTTACAGACTCTTTTATTGCCAATGGCGTAGATTGTTTAATTGATAAACAGAGTTATATCAATAAAATAATTCGTTGAATTCATTATGGAGATTATTTGGGAACCAAAAATTGCTTTAATATCTTTTGCCTTGCTATTTTTTATAGTTTATCTTTTTTATATTTCTGGCGAAAAAAAATATCAAAAAGGAACTTCGCAAACAGTTTCTTATTTTTCAGGCGCGGAACCTCCAAAGGCAATCAAGACTGGAAATATTTATTGGGGCTTTTTAAAAGATTTTGAAAAACTTTATGAATTCTTAACAAAAACACAGAAAGAAAATCCGAACGATTACGGCTTCGCTTTTATCTTGGGGTTTGTTATTTTATTTTTTTTAATATGTTTAATCTGATTCTAAATTTTTTTCTAATAATAATTGTAGCTTTCGGAAGCGTTTGCTTAGGTTT
This sequence comes from uncultured Candidatus Saccharibacteria bacterium, assembly GCA_964469955.1. Taxonomy (GTDB): domain Bacteria; phylum Patescibacteriota; class Minisyncoccia; order Minisyncoccales; family GWA2-38-27; genus CAYXZK01. The sequence goes on from CAYXZK010000001.1 coordinate 16,335, forward strand.
ATTTTTCAAAGGAATTGATAGAATTTTAAACGCTAAAATACAAAAAAGAGTAGGCCCTCCTCTTTTACAGCCATTTTACGATTTGCGAAAATTAATGGTAAAAGAAAGCATTATTCCGAAAAACGCGTCAAAGCGAATTTTTGAAATAGCTCCTTTGATTTCTTTAGTTTCTTCTATTTTAATTTTACTTTATACGCCAATTGCCGGAAAATCCATTTTGGGTGGTTCAGGCGATTTAATTTTAATAGTTTATCTTTTTGTTTTTCCTGGATTGAGTTTGGTTTTAGGCTCTTTTGCTTCAAATTCTCCTTACGCGCATATCGGCGGACAAAGGATGATTATTAATATGCTTGGTTATGAATTTCCGCTTGTAGTCGCTTCTTTGGCGCCTGTTTGGATTGTTCACGTCAACGGGTCGCTAAATATTTTTTCTTTAGAAACAATTTATAATAACAATATATGGAGTTTGGTCGGGCCGATTGGAATAATTGGCCTCTTGATAGAAGTGATTGTTGTTTTCTTGGTTATCGCGGGAGAGTTGTCAAAAACTCCTTTTGACATAGAATCAGCGGGTTCGGAAATAGCGGGCGGGGCGTTAGCGGAATATTCAGGCAGGAATTTGGCGATGTTTTATTTAGCCGAAGCTGTTAAAATAATCGCGATTGCTTCATTATTTAACGCGCTTTTCTTTGCTTGGAATGTTGACGCTAATTTTGGAATACAATTCTTGATTTACATCTTTAAGTTATTTTTGATATCTTTTGTTGGGCTTACGGTCATTAGGACGATAACTTCAAGATTTAAAATAAGCCGTTTAACAAGATCATATTGGGGCTATATTGGATTGCTCGCGATTCTTGGGTTTCTATTTATTTTATAAAATTTTTACAATAAATCTTTTTAGATTTATATTTTAAAAATATGGGGTCAAAAAATATTGAGAAGAAAAAAATTAAAAGAGTGGCAAAATCAATTTGGGTTTTTAACTGGTTTAATTCCTGCGGCTTTACAGAAGTTTTGCCAGTGGTTGGGAGCAGGTGGGACATGGAAAGATTTGGATTAGTGCCTGTTCCAAGCCCGCGCCACGCTGATTGTTTGATTATTGCCGGATATCAAACGATAAAATCAATCAAAAGAGCAAGACTAATTTATGAGCAGATGCCTTTTCCAAAAGTAGTGGTTTCTTTGGGGTGTTGTCCAATGACAGGCGGAGTTTATTGGGATTCGTATAATACTATAAAAAGGTTAGAAGACTATATACCGGTTGATTTGAATATTCCGGGTTGTCCTCCGAGACCAGAAGCAATTTTCGACGGAATTTATAAGTTAATTCAATCCACTAAATCAGCGAACAATAAACAATGAACAGCGAACAATAATCAATTATCACTGATCAATAATAAATAATCAATTATCACTGATCAATAATAAATAATCAATTATCACTGACCAATAATTAATAATCAATTATCACTGATCAATAATAAATAATTAGTAATCAAGAATCAATGGAAAATTTAATTTCAGAACTCCAATCAAAATTTAGCGCAGAGATTCTACGAACTGACAAAAACGAAATTTGGATAAAAAATGATAACAAGAATTTGCTTGCCGTTATTGCGTTTGCCAAAGAAAACGATTTTGAATTTTTTTCTTCCATATCAGCGATTGATTTTCCTGACGCAAAAGCCATAGAACTTGTTTATCATATTTGGAATGAGAAAAGTAAAATTTTATTAAATATTAAAACAGAAATTAAAAGAAAGAATCCCGAAATTATTTCAATTTCAGGAATATACGCTTGTTCTCAAATCCACGAAAGAGAAATCCACGAGCTTTTTGGAATAAAGTTTCAAGGCAATCCGGATTTATCAGAGTTATTTTTAGAAGGCTGGCAGGAACGACCTCCATTTCTTAAGGATTTTAATTCACAAGATTATGTTAGAGAAAATTTTTATAACAAGAATAGAAAAAACGAAAAAGGATATTTTTAACCGATGATAAACGATAAACGACCAATGTTGAATAATCACTGATAAGCGATAAATGACCAATAATCAATAGTAAATGATAATTAAATATGGCAAGTTTGTCTAACAAAAAAGAATTCCAAGATTTTTTATTTGGACCCGCGCATCCCGGTTCTGGCAATTTTTCGGTTAGGATAAAATTAGACGGGGAACGAGTAGTGGAAGCCAAAGCAGATCCGGGTTATCTCCACCGCGGTTTTGAAAAAATGATGGAATATAGAAATATATGGCAAAACGCTGTTTTGTCTGACAGGATTTGTGTTTTTGAGCCATTAGCGTGGAATTTGCTTTTTGCTCAAGGAATTGAAAAATTAGCAGGAATTGAAGTTTCCGAAAGAGTAAAATATGTTAGGGTAATTTTAGCCGAATTGTCCAGACTTCAGTCGCATTTAATATGGTTCGGCGCTTTTTCTTCGGCTTCTGGTTTTGAGACAGGCTTTAAGATAGCTTTTGCTTATAGAGACTATATTTTAGATATTCTTTCAGCCATAACAGGCGGTAGGGTTTATCCAGCTGGTTATATTTGTCCGGGCGGACTAATGCGAGATTTTCCGCAGGGAATTGAAAAGGAGATTTCAAATGTTTTGGAAAAAGTACAGCAAGGTTTTTCCTATTTTGAAAAAGAAGACCCTCTTTTACGCTCAAGGACCAAGGGCATTGGAGTTCTAAAGCCAGAAGACGCGGTTGCGTTGGGAGCCACAGGTCAAGTTTTAAGGGCTAGCGGAATTTCTTACGATTTGAGAAAGAGCGCTCCCTCTGAAATATACCAAAAAGTGGATTTCAATGTACCGGTCTTAAAAGAAGGAGACGCTTATGCGAGACTTAAATTAGGTTTGTTGGAAGCAAACGAAAGCATTAAAATTATTAAACAATTATTAGACAAAATTCCCGTAGGCGAATATCTTAATAAAGAGATTAGTCCGGCTAAGCCTTTTATAATTCCAGATAACGAGGTTTATGTTAGAAACGAAACAGCGCGCGGGGAAGGGGCAATGTATATTAGGGGCGCTGGAACAGAAAATCCATATAGAGTTAAGATTAAAGGTCCTTCTTTCAATCACTTAATTACTCTTTTGGAATTTTTGTTAAAAGACGCGGAGATCGCGGATGTTCCCATAATCTATTGGAGCTTAAACGGTTGTCCCGCGGATATGGATAGATAGAGCCGTTGATAGCTGGTAAATGAGCAACAATCAATAATAAACGATCGCTAATTAATGATTAAATTTTTATGAAATTCAGCGTTATTCCAAAATTATTATTAAATTTGTTTAAGAAAAGAATGACTGTTAAATTTCCGCAAGAATCAATTCCGCTTCCCGCTAATTACAGAGGTTTGCACAATTTTGACGCGGGTAAATGTCTTGGTTGCGGAAAATGCGCTGAAATTTGTCCCAACAAGGCCATTACAATGATAGATGTCAAACAGCCAGATGGAACAACTCAAAAGCGTCCCAGAATCGATATTAACAAATGTTGTTTTTGTGGTTTATGCGAAAGCGTTTGTCCCACAAAAGCGCTTCGTTTAACAAAGAAAATTCCCTTGGCTGGCGCGAAAGTTTCAGAAAATTCTGATAATTAAAAAAATAGATTTGCAATCAGATTCAAAAAAAAGCGCCTTACCCAAGCGCGCGTCTAATTGATTTTGTCGCAGGTTTGTTATATCATAATTTTAATGATCACTTCTCCTGTAGAGGAAATTAAAAATCGTTTAGACATTGTAGAGGTTATTGGTAATTACATTAAACTTGAAAAAGCCGGCGTAAATTACCGCGCGCTTTGCCCTTTCCATTCTGAAAAGAAACCTTCTTTTTTTGTTTCTCCAACGCGTCAAACTTGGCGTTGTTTTGGAGCTTGTGGCGAAGGAGGCGATATGTTTTCGTTTGTAATGAAAATTGAAGGCATTGAATTCGGTGACGCCTTGCGTCTCTTGGCGCGTAAAGCAGGAATTGAATTGAAAAGAGAGGACCCGAAATTAAAAACCGCGCGACAGCGTCTTTACGAAATATCTGAACTAGCCTGCCGTTTTTTTGAAACGCAATTGAACGAGAGTAAGAAGGGCAAAGAAGCGAGAGATTATCTTTTAGGACGCGGAATCAAAGAAGAAACTATTAAAAAATGGCGTTTAGGATATGCTCCCGAGACTTGGCAAGGTTTGTCTGATTTTTTGGTTGGCAGGGGATATAAAAGAGAAGAAATTGAAAAAGTTGGCTTGATTTTGGAATCAGAGAAAACAAAAAAATATTACGATAGATTTAGGGCTAGAATTATGTTTCCTATTTTTAATTTAAGCTCAGGGGTGATCGGATTCGGAGGGAGGATAGTGGAGAACCAAGATTCAAAAAACAAAAATAGTTCTTATGACGAGACCGCTAAATATATAAATAGTCCGGCAACCATTCTTTATGACAAAAGCAGAGTGCTGTATGGCTTAGAAAAAGCCGGCATAAATATAAGGAAAAAAGATTACTGTGTTTTGGTTGAAGGATATATGGATGTGATTATGTCGCACCAAGCTGGTGTTGAAAATACGGTCGCGACCTCTGGAACGGCTTTGACCAATTTTCAACTGAAAAATCTTAAAAGGTATTCAAACAATCTTTTAACTGCTTTTGATATGGATTTAGCAGGTGGTTCAGCAACCAAAAAAGGAATAGACTTGGCTCAAAGCTTGGGTTTTAACATAAAAGTTGTTGTTATGCCCGCGGGTTTTGATCCAGCAGATATTGCTTTCAAAGATCCAAAAGATTGGGAAAACTTAATAAAAAACGCGAAGTCAATTCACGATTTTTATTTCCAAGACGCCTTATCAAAATACGATAAAAATTCTTTAGAAGGCAAAAAGCAAATTTCAGAATTTTTATTGCCAGTTATTAAAAAAATTCCAAATAAAATTGAAAAAAGTTTTTGGGTAAAAAGCTTGTCAAATATTTTAGAAACTAGAGAGGAAGACATCTTAGAAGAACTTGAAAAAGTTTCTTATCTAAACGATAGAAAAGAGAACTTTGAGAAATTAATAACGCCAATTCCTGAAGAAGAATTTAGTCAAGCCAAAGACAGAAAAGGGCTTTTAGAAGAACAATTGATTGTTTTGATTATCCAATCCCCTGAAAACCTTGATTTATTAAAAAAAGAAGATTTTGACCTTTTGTCTCCAAAAACTTCTGAAATTATTCAACGCTTTAAAGAACAGGGTTTTGATTTAGAGAACGTCTCAAACGAAATTGATAAAATTATAGACTATCTTTCATTAAAAGCAGAGGTCCAGTCTTTTCTTGAAAATAGTTCAGATGCCGAAAAAAATGAAGAGAATTATAATGAAGAAAACAAACAAGAATTTAAAAACTGTTTAAAGGAATTAAAAATATTAGCGTTTAGAAATAATTTAGATTATATTTCTAAAGAGATTAAAAAGTCAGAAAAAAGCAAAGACTTTAATAAAGTTAAAGAATTAGTCCGAGAGTTTAATTCATTTTCTAAATCTTTTGAAGATTTAAAAAATGCCTAATTAAGTTATGGTTCAAAAAAAGCAAAAGAACGCGTCTTCATCAACCCGTAAAAAGAAGAAGAAAATCACTGATACTAAGAAAAACAAGGTTTCAAGCGTTGAGAAGAAAAAAACTTTAAAGAAAAAAGTTATTTTAAGTTCCTCAAGTTTAATTAAAAAATCAAAAGATAAAAAAATTTCTAAAAAACTAAAAAAGACTCTTCCTAAGAAAAAGTCTTTAAAAACCCAAAAACACAGAACTTTTAAAAAAGACAAAAAAAGAATTTCTAAAATTTTTGACGCTAATAAAATTCAAGAATTAATCAAAAAAGGGACGTCGCGTAAGTTTGTCACTGTTTCAGAGATTTTGTATTTTTTTCCAGAAGCCGAAAAAGATGTTTTGGGGCTTGAAGAGCTTTACGACAAGTTAGAGGAACAGGGCATTGAAGTTAAGAAAAATGTAGAATTCTTGGCAGAAGAGAAAGTTTCTAAAAAAGGCAAAGCCGCTTCAAAAGAATCTGTTAAATTAAAAATAGATCCTATCCAAATTTACCTTAAAGAAATTGGCACAGTTTCTTTTTTAACGGCAGAAGAAGAGAAGGAGTTGGCAAGGAAGATTGAGAAAGGAGAACAGGGGGCTAAGAAAAAATTAGCGCAGGCAAATCTTCGTTTAGTAGTTTCAATCGCTAAAAGATACATAGGCAAATCCGCAAATTTAACTTTGCTTGATTTAATTCAAGAAGGTAATTTAGGTCTTTTCCGCGCGGTTGAAAAATTTGACTGGAGAAGAGGTTATAAATTTTCAACTTACGCTACTTGGTGGATACGGCAATCTATTACACGCGCTTTGGCTGATCAGGCCAGGACAATCAGGATTCCCGTGCATATGGTTGAGACTATCTCAAAGTATACGCAAGTGCGGCGGAGCCTTCTACAGGATTTAGGTAGAGAGCCAATGGAAGAAGAGATTGCCGCTGAAATGGATATTGAGGTTGCTAAAGTTCGTCATATCAGGAAAATTTCGCAGGAAACTATTTCTTTAGAAACGCCGGTTGGAAGCGAAGACGAAGGCAGCGTTTTAGCCGAATTTATTAAAGACGAGAAAGTATTGTCTTCTTCTGTTCAAGCAGCTCGTAGTTTGCTCAAAGAAAGACTAAAAGAAATTTTAGTTGACCTAACCCCTAGAGAACAGAAAATTTTATCAATGCGTTTTGGCTTAGATGATGGAATTACTTATACCTTAGAAGAAGTCGGGCAGATGTTTGGAGTAACTCGGGAAAGAATTCGTCAGATTGAAGCTAAAAGTTTAGAAAAGATTAGAATCCACAATAAACTAGAAAAATTAAAAGGTTACTAACGCCAATGAACAGTGAACAGTAGGGGCCAGTTTTTCACAGAACGCGGAGGCCTGATCTCTACAGAAACAGCCACTAAACACTGATTGACCAAAAATATTGAAAAAAGAACAAAATTAAGTATAATCATAATATATTCCGCGGTAGTTCAATGGTAGAGCGGCTCCCTGTTAAGGAGTTTGTTGTAGGTTCGAATCCTACCCGCGGAGCCATAAAAGAAGAACACCAACTTTTGCTGGTGTTTTTTATTGTGGCTCCGAACTGACTGCGCCGGGCAGGATGTAACTATATGTTGTCATATGGCATCCAGAATACTTTCCTTTCATAAATTTTCAACCCTCTAGGTGGTAAATAACATATGAACCAGTACACGCACTTGATATTTTCTCAATTTATTATTAAAGTATGGCTAAAGCACATTAATATCTATTTAAACATATCAAAGAAGGGGGTGATGACATGAAGATATACGGAGATTTGTCGAAACTAAGTAGTAAAACTAGGGTTATTGTACTCATAGGCGAATCCGGTGCAGGAAAAAGTACTTTGTCAGAATTTCTTAATACGCCAGACAGCTGGTTCGTTTCAAGTAATTTAATGATTGATATTATTACTAAAAGAGGACTTCCGGTTAATCATGACACCATCCATCAGGTGGCGAATGAAAAATACGAGGAAAATCCTTATTGGCAAATTCCTCGCATGCTTGAAGTTTTAAATAAGACAGGATTGTTATTGTTGGATGGTCCGAGAAGAACGGATGAGGTTAAAAGATTGTTAAAGATATGTCCAGAAGTTGTCATTATTAGAGTAATTACTGGATTACAGGAACGTCAAGGAAGGCTAAAAGACAGAGATGGCGTTGACGAAAACGCATTTAAAAGAATTGTAATGGAGGAAAAGTCAGAAACTGGATTAATCGATTATCTTTTGGCGATGGCGGATATAACGGTCGAAAACAAAGGGTCTTTAAAAGACCTACAAGATATAGCAAAAGAGATATCAATGAAATTGAAAGGAGGGAAATAAGTTATGAAAACGGAAATGGAAGCAAGTCATTATGATAAGATAGTTTGGAGTCCTGAGCCTTGTGCTCCTGGAACGATGTTCTATAAACCGGAGAAAATCGCTAGATGTAGTATCGGGAATCGCGAAGAGATAATTATTCAATGCCCTTGTCGCATAGATGTGGGGTTAATTGACTATTCGGCTCTGAAATTTACGGATGGTGACAATAATTACAAGGCTGGCGAGATGTCTTTTGCTGGAGATGCCTATACCAAGACTAAGGTTGTCTTGACCAAAGATAAAGACCATATTGAGAGCGAAAGGCCGTTGATCGTGAGACATATTTTAGGAATAATGAGGAATGTTACAAATTATAAGGGTGGGTTTATGGTTGAAACTATAGCTCATCCTTATCGCCACATAGGATTTGGTTCAAGCGCAATGATATTGGAGTCAGTGGCAACAGCGGTCAATATATTGCTCGGCGAGCCTTTAACTTTTCGGGAATTAAGAAAACTGGTCGCCTATAACTTTGTTGAAGAGGCTGATTCAGCAAAAGAGTTAGTTTTTCCCGGTGCTTCAACGGGTGGTTCTTTTAACACCGCCAAGTATGGTGGTTTTGTTATCACTTCGTCTGAATGTGAGGCAATATTTAGAACCGAGATACCAAAAGAAATTCGGTTTGTAGTGGGAACTCCAAAAATTCATGTGGCTGGACCCGAAGAATCTGACACTGATGTGAATTGCATGAGTTGGGAAAGGCATAACGAACGGATTAATGCCGCCAAATCGGCGCTTTGGATCATCACCGAGATTATGCCGTTTGCTGTTCAGGGGGACTGGAAGAAAGTTGGCGAAGCCTTTTATAACTATACTTTATTTGGTGGCAAAGCTATGCAAATGCTGTATTACCAGGCGTCTTTGGCAGATATTTTGTTCCAAATGAAGATAAACCATATTGAAGGTGGTTGGATGACCTCAGCGGGCCCAAGTTTGGTGGCTTTTACTAGAACAACGGACGAAACCGTAAAAAAAGCAGAGGATATTTTCAAAGAAAGAAATTTTGATATTGTGGTCGTTAAGCCGGATAATTATGGCATACGCGAAATTCCTTTTTTGCTTTAGTTAATTTTTAATATAAGGATTATACAATAAGGCGGACAAATAATGTTCGCCTTTATTATTTATTATTGATTAAAATACCAATACTATGTTAATATTTATAATAAATTAGTAATTAATTAAAAATAAAAAAATATGACTAAAAAACAAATCACTATTAAAGATATCCAAAAATGGGAAAGAGACTTTTGTAAAAAGAAAGGCATTACTTTTGATAAAAATGAACAAATGAGAATAGCTTTACTGAAATTAATGGAAGAAACGGGAGAAACGGCCAAAGCTGTTTTGGAGAAAAAATGGGATGAAATCCTAGCTGAGGTTGCCGATGTTATAGTTTTTGCCTGCAAAGTGGCTAATGTTGCGGAAGATAATTATACTAAAGACAGATTGGAAGACATTATAAAGCGGAAATTAGATTACTGCGGAGAAAGGACTTACAATGCTAAAATAAGAAAATTTGATAAACCAAAAAGTTCGGAGTTTAAGTAAGGATTAAGCTATAGTATAACCAGAATCTCCTCGTTGCTACTTCGGCAGGGATAGTTTAATTAACAAAAGCGCCTCATCGTTCGGGCGCTTTTATAATTTGTAAAATTTATTTTATTATTGTATTTCTACAATTTTAAATGTGCTATTTACCTCGTCGTCTATTTCTTTATTAAGGCAGGCTTGTGCAATTGGAGCCACAACAGACAAAGTTGTGACTTTAACATCACCAATAGTAACTTTTTCTCCTCCTCCTTGATATAGCATAATAAATATTTTTTCCTCGTTATTCTTGGCATTACAGAGAGTGAATAAGGAACCAATAGATATTTTATCAGTGGGATCCAAAGATAAATTTTTTAACTGTTCCAAAATTTCTTTATATTCAAGTACTTGTTTCTCAATTCCAAGAGCTAAATTACTGAGTTGGAATTTAGACGTGTCGGAATGGGAAACATTATGCCCTGGAGCGTCTCGCGCTCTATTTCTAACATCTTCAAGCGAAAAATTTAGGTTGTTGATTTTCTCCGTAAAAATTTTTATAGTTGCATCAATTACTTCTTTCTTTTCCATGTCAAAACCCTCCTTAAGTTGAATTGTTAAGAAATTTTATTCTATCAAGCGTTATTTTTTAAAAGAACCTTATTTTTTCTTTTCTCAATATTAGCATCTAATAATTACGAAAGTCAATAATAAAATGATGAAATATGCTAATTTAACAATAGCGAAGAGTTGTCATTTTTGTCGTATTTTTAATTTAATTTTCGCAATTCGTTCCTATAAATGAAACAATTAATAATTTTTTTATTAAAAAAAGTAACGAGGTTTTTTAATCGTGGTTTTAGGTTTCTGTATAACTTGAAATATTTAAGTAAATTAAACACGGGCTAAATAAAAAATCGTCAAAAGGCAATTTTTTGGTAGGATAAGGCAGAATTAATTTTTTAATTATTT
>CAYXZK010000002.1:0-7358 GCA_964469955.1 uncultured Candidatus Saccharibacteria bacterium
ACAATCAGAGTCTTTATCGCAATCACCTTCCCCTGCATCACATGGACACTCTGGAGTGCAGTAATCCCAGTCCCAGACAGAGATGTTTCTAGCATCGCAGCCTGTAGCAGCCTGGCAGCCATATAATTCATTTAATTTAGTTCTTGTTGTTGGACCAACATAACCTGTTCCATGTTGAAGATTGTATGGACCTAAAATATCTTGCTTATATTTCTCCTGAAAACCAACAACAGCAGCAGCCATTTTTTCATCAAACCTTGCCATAAAATTGCTACTGTGCTCAGTTAGAGAATAGCCTTGTTTTTGAAGCGCTGTTTCAAGTGCTTGAGTTTCACTATTTTGGTCTCCATACTTTAAATTGATATCAAAAATATGACACCAGTCTTGGTCTCCACTTTGCAGTTCAGCTTTTTGTTTTTGTAATTCGGCAATTTGAGCCATTAAAGCGTCAATTTGAGCTTGGAGCTCATCAAGCGTAACTGCTTTAACGCTTTGAATACCCGTTCCTAAAAAAACAAAACATGCCACTAATAAAGTGGCTACTACGAAAGATTTTTTTGAATTTTTCATATATTTTATGTTTTTGATATAATTATTTATTATTATTTTATTATATCTTGTTATAATACATATTATAGTATAGTTATTGAAATAAGTCAACCTTGATTAAAAATTATTTCAAGTAATTGTTAACCTTTGTCCTTTAATTATCTTTACTTTTGAATTACCTTTAGTTATTTTACCCCCCCAACGACCTGTCAAGCGAATTCGTGGTAAAATAATTTTTTTTATTTAATTATTTTATTATAATAAATTTATTCTATAATAACAACATTAACCCAAAAATCTTATAGCCACTCCGACGACAGCCATTACAACCCCTAAAACCCAAAATCTCATTGTGATTTTGTAAGCTGGCCAACCTTTAGCTTCAAAATGATGGTGAATTGGCGCTGCCAATAGAAATTTTTTATGTAGAATTTTCCTAGAAAGAAGTTGAAGAATTACCGAACCTGATTCCAAAACCAGTAGAAAGCCAATAATCGGTAGAACTAAAACAGAATCAGTCAAAAAAGCCACAACAGTTAAAACAGAACAAAGCCCTAATATGCCTGTTTCGCCCATATAGAATCTGGCAGGCGGAATGTTAAACCATAGAAAAGCTAAAAGCGCTCCTGTGATAACAATACAAAAAGCGGCAATATCAATTTGTCCGTTAAATAAAGCAATTCCTGCGAAAGCAGTAAAAATTGAAGCAAAAGCTCCTCCAGCTAATCCGTCTAAACCATCAATTACCCCACTACTATAAGTTGCTAACATAACGAAAACGAAAAAGGGAATATACCAAACCCCAATAAAAAAATCTCCATTGCCCATAATATGAATAGTTTCATACCCTAATTTAGAGTAAAACCACCATCCTCCAATCAATCCAATCAAGGCGACTAAAATTAAACGAAATCTTAGTTTTAATCCCCCGCCAATATATTTACCCTTATTAAAAACTTGCAGTACATCATCTAATAATCCAACCAATGATGCAGATACTAAAGCAAAAAGAAGTAGCCATGTTTGAGATCTGCTTAGAAAGTTTAATTTTTGCAACCACCAAATATCTGTTTTTGAAAGCAAAAAAAATAAAAGAGCTAAGATTAAAACCGTTCCCCATATAAGCAATCCCCCAAATCTGGGAATCCGAATTTCGTCTTGGCTATGGAATTTTGTAAAAAACGGCAATTCTTTATTATCAATTGATTTTGTCCTAACTTTTTTGCGCCAAAGTTCATGTTTATACAAGAAATGGGTTAAAAAAGGAGCTAACCAAAAAGATAAAACAAAGGCAATTGCTCCCAGTGAAAATATTTTAATTATATTTATACTCATTTCCGACATATATTGATAATTGATTATTGATCAATAATAAATAATTAATAATTTGAATACCAAACATCATTTTTCCATTCCCAGTTGCTATCCATTCCACCTAATACCCATATTTTGTTATCAAATACAATTGATGTATGATCCTCCCTTCCTTCCCAAGGAGTGTCTTTCTCTGTTTTATTCCAAGTAGAACCATTTTCCGAATACCATACATCTTTTAATCCTTTGCCTTGTTCTGTATTCCATCCACTAATTGTCCATATTTTGTCTTTAAAAACAACAGAGGTATGTCCATGTCTTGCAGGCCAAGGAGCATGTTCAACAACTAATTCCCAATCTTTACCGTTTTCAGAAGACCAAATGTCGTTTTTTGTGCTTTCAACACCTTCGCCAAATCCACATCCACCCATTAACCATAATTTATCTTTAAAAGTAACTACAGCGTGGTCATATCTGCCAGACCAAGGCGCAGAAGCATTAGCTTCTTTCCAATTTATGCCATCCTCAGAATACCAAACATCGTTTTTAAGTTTTCTTTCGAAAAAATTAACTCCTCCGATTATCCACAATTTATTATCAAAAACAACTACCGAATGTCCACTTCGTGCTGTCCAAGGAGCAAAAGATACGATCCTTTCCCAATCTTTTCCATTTTCTGAAACCCATATATCGTGTTTGTGGTCGCTATTTCGGTCGTGTTCGACAAATCCTCCAATAAGCCAAATTTTATCTTGGAAAATCGCCATACTTGGAGACCTTCTTTTACCCCAAGGAGCATTTTCGGTAATTAATTCCCAATTCGCACCATCAGATGAAGACCAAATATCGCTTCTGTGCGGGAGGTTGCCATAATTACCATCAAAATCTTTTCCTCCGTCTATGCCTCCAAAAACCCACATTTTATTGTCAAAAACAACAGATCCATGCGAATCCCTTGTTGACCAAGGAGCATTCAGCGTTGTTGCCTTCCATTCTTCTGGACCATTATTTTTTTTTGAAAAAAATAAAACAGAAACCAATCCGATTAAAATCAAAAAAATTACTATAAATATTAATATTTTATTTTTTAGAAAAAACATATAATAATTAATAATTTGAGCGCCAAACATCATTTTTCCATTCCCAGTTTCCATCCATTCCACCAAGCACCCATATATTGTCTTTAAAGATTACAACTCCTGCATCTTCTCTGCCTGTCCAAGGAGCGTCTTGCTCGGTCTTTTCCCAAAAACAACCGTCTTCTGAATACCAAACATCATTTTGTCCAGCAATATCTTTACCAACAAGCCTTCCTATTAACCAAAGCTTATCTTTGTAAACTAAAATCCCCTGTCCTTGCCGTTGCGCCCAAGGCGGATTATTTGTTACCAATTCCCAATCTTTCCCGTTTTCAGACGACCAAACGTCTTTAAATACTCCACCTGCTAAATCCATTCCGCCAATAAGCCAAATTTTGTCTTCAAAAACCGCAACCATATGATCCCATCTTGGAGACCAAGGCGATTCTTTAATAACTTCTGTCCAATTTATACCGTCATCAGACGACCAAACATAATTTTTTTCTTTTCTCTCGTCATATCTTACTCCTCCGATCAAAAATAATTTGTTATTAAAAACAATTACTTGATCCCCTTCTATTTCTGGCAATCCTCCTTGCGGTTCAATTTTGTTCCAATCAATTCCGTTTTCAGAATTCCAGATATTTTTTATAAATCCTCCATTAGGACCCCATCCACCTATTAGCCAAAGTTTGTCTTTAAAAACAATAACCTGTATTGATCTTTTTTCTCCCCAAGGAGCTTTTTTTGTAATTAATTCCCAATCTTTCCCGTTTTCAGACGACCAAATATCGCTAAAATGCGGAACCATCCAATAAGGAACATTGCCATTTTTATCCTGAAAACCATTGCCGTTTAACCCTCCGATTAACCATAATTTGTCTTTGAAAACTACTACTGCATGAGAATCCCTTGGTTCCCATGGAGAACTCGGACTTACTTCTTCCCATTTTAATAAAAACGGACTAAAATTTTCTTGGCGCGGTTTTTCTTCTTTGATTACAATTATTCTGGAATTTTTTTCCTCTTTTTTTTCTTTTTCTTCAAGTATTTTTTCTTGAAAAAAGAAAAATACTAATAATCCTATTCCCAGCAAGACCATTGCTATCACTAGAATAAAGATAATTTTCTTTTCTTTCGCGTTAAGTTGAATCATTTTAAATAGAATTTTCAATAAGTCTTATCATCTCTGTAAACCTGTTGCTTGAACCTAAAATGACATTTATTAAATAATCGTATTCAGAAGTTTTCAAAACCAAAATAAAGCATTGTTTTGCTAATAAAGTTTCCCCTGTTTTACCTCCGACTATGTTTGGAATTTCTCCTAAAAGTTTATTAGTATTTGAAAGTTTACAGGCATAAGTATTGTCCAATGAACGCAGTTCAAATTCTTTTAGTCCAAGAATTTCCCATACCAAAGGATATTCTTTTAAAAGATACGTTGTTAACACTACCAAATCCTTTGCGCTAGAATAATTTGACGCATCAACAGCGTCAAGACCAGTTGAATTTGTAAAATGGGTATTTTTAAGACCTATTTCTTGAGCTTTTAGGTTCATTAAATGAATAAATTCATTTCCTGTTATGCCTTGGTAATCATTTGCTAACGCGAACGCGGCATCATTGCTCGATTCTATCAATAAAGGATAAAGCATTTGTTTCACAGTAAAGCTTTGGGTTATTTGTAATCGGCCAAAATCTTCTGGCTGACTAACGGCTTGTTGGGAAATTGTAATTTCTTTTGAGAGATTATAGTTTTCTAACACAACAAGAGCTGTCATTAATTTCGTTATGCTTGCAATCGGCAATTTAGCGTCAATGTTTTTTTCAAAAACAATATTCTGCGCGCCCTCAAATCCCTTAACAGGATTTACAAAAATTGAAATTGCTGACTTAGCGTCAATTTCTAAGTTTTTTAATTCGTTTCGCAATCTGTTTATTTTTACCGCGTTTATTTTTTCGTTTAAAACCTGTTGTCCTATGTTGGCGGAAAGCGTTTCTGGGTTTTGAGCAATTTGTCTTAAAAATAAAAAATTATCTAAATTTTTAGCAAAGACATTAACCCCAAACCAAAAAGGCAAGCTTGCTAAGAATGAAATTAAAAGTATTTTTTGAGCTCTCATTTTAAATTTATTTAGCTGGTTTCTTTTTAGTCACGCTAATGTTTAATTCTTTTAATTGGCTTTTATCAATTTCTGCTGGCGCTCCCATCATTAAATCTCTACTATCGCCTGTTTTTGGGAAAGCGATTACCTCTCTAATGTTTGGTTCGTTGAATAAGATTGAAAAAAATCTATCTAATCCAGGAGCAATGCCTCCGTGTGGCGGAACTCCATATTTAAATGCTTCTAACAGATGGCCAAATTTCGCGTGAATTTCTTCTTTTTTATGGCCAAGCGCTTTAAAGACAGCTTCTAAAATTTCTGGTTTGTAAGACCTTAAGCTACCTCCTCCTATTTCATACCCATTTAGAACAAGATCGTATTGATGGGCTAAAATTTTAGCAGGTTCATTGATTATTTTTTTAATATCTTCTGTCTGCGGCCTTGTAAAGGGATGATGTACAGCTCCCCAACGTTTTTCTTCCTTTTTCCATTCAAACATGGGAAAGTCAACTACAAAAGCGAAAGCTAATTCGTCTTTATTGTCTTTGTTTTTTCTTAAATCTGGTTTATCTGTTCTATATTTTTCCATTACTTGCGCGTATGGAATTCTGGGAAAAGGAATTTTTTGAATTCTTTTTTGGGGGAATAATTTTTTAACTACAGATACGAAAAGTTGTTCGATTAAAACTAAAATTTCTTTTTGAGACATAAAAGATACTTCCATGTCTAATTGCGTAAATTCTGCTTGCCTATCTGCTCTTGGGTCTTCGTCTCTAAAACAACGCGCGATTTGAAAATATCTTTCAAATCCAGCCACTTGTAAGAGTTGTTTATATTGTTGCGGACTTTGCGGAAGAGCGTAAAACAATCCTGGTTTTAACCTTGACGGAATAACAAAATCTCTAGCGCCTTCTGGCGTTGATTTGGTTAATATGGGAGTCTCAATTTCAATAAATTCTTTTTCTTCAAGAAAACCTCTAATAAATTGAATCGTTTTTTGACGCAGGATTAAATTTTTTTTCATTCTTGCTCTTCTCAAATCTAAATAACGATATTGCATTCTTTTCTCCTCGTTAATTTCATATCCAGCGCCTTCAATAGAAAAAGGCAGAGTTTTGGCTTTGGACAAAATCTCTAAGTCTTTGACGGAAACTTCTATTAAACCTGTCGCGTGTTTTGGATTTATCATTTTAGCAGGCCTTTTTAAAACCTTGCCGCTTGCTTCAATTACGAATTCCGACCTGATTTCTTTCACAAGCTTATACGCTGATTCGTTTTCTGAAGTAAAAACCAATTGCAAAATTCCGTTTTTGTCGCGCAGGTCAATAAAAATAATCTTGCCATGTATTCTAATAGAATCAACCCAACCCGCCACTTTTATTTCTTTGTTTAAAAATTTTGGCGCTTCCGAGCTAAAAATTCTTTCCATATTTTTAAGAAGTTATTGATTCCCGAAGCTATTAACAATTTCGGGATAATCATTTATCGCTTATCATTTATTAGTAATTATTGATTAGTGGTCAGTAATAAACATTAATTGATTATACTAGAATTTTTCTCTTTTGGGAATAGTTTATCTAAAGTTTTCTTTATTTGAAAAAGACCAGATTTTCCAATAAATAGTTGCCCATCGATAGTTAGCCAATAGTTGGTCAATAGTTGGCCATCGCATGGCCAACCAAGCATGCCAACCAAGCACCAATAGTTGGCCATCGCATGGCCAACCAAGCATGCTAACCAAGCATTGCCGACCAAGCAGTTAGCTTTGACAAAGATCCGATTTTCCATATAATATAGAATATTAAAGTTCTTTAAAATCTTTTTAAACTAAAATAGGGAGGAAGTTATGGATAATGTTAAGGTTTTTGTGGCAATAACGAAAAAAATGAAAACCCTTACAGGTAAAAGCAAAAACAGCGTCAAAAATCAAATCCGCGAACGCGGTATCTTAAAGAAAAATGTTGTTCTCTTCAAATGCTGCTTCGTTACCAATGGTAACGGGGAAAAAGAATTTCAGTATAAAAAAATCTGTAGCCAGAATTTCAGATTAAGCCCTGCCCATTACAAAATTTTAAAACAAGAATTTGAAAATTTTTTAAGAAAAGAATTTCATTTTTTTTAAACCTTGACAAATCCAAAATATAGGATATAATACAGATAAACTTAAAGAAGGAGGGAGGAATGGAAAAAGTAAAAACCTTAACCTTTCTAGTATTGTTTGTAGTCGGGTTAATTTCATTGTGCTTACTCACATTCTATCTCATTGGCGCATTCTGGTATGTTACTGATTCTTCAATCGAATTTAGGGGAG
>CAYXZK010000003.1:0-2644 GCA_964469955.1 uncultured Candidatus Saccharibacteria bacterium
TTTTAATAATCTATGCGCTAAAGTGCCCGAAGAATAGTTTTTTGTTTTTGTTTGCGCCGCTTCCACAGCAGGCCTCATTTCGCCATATTTTCTAATTGATTCAGGAAGAAACCATCTTGCTACGGGAACTTTTTCCACCCCTCTACTTATTTTACCAGCAACTTCTTTTGCTCTAAGTTTTTGGAACGTTGGTCTTATTCCTTTTTGGCTAACTTTACCACCAAGCCACTTCCCGCTCTTCTGGGTTATATTAATAGCTGATGAAGCGCCCATAGCAGATGAGCTTAATCCGAACGCGAATCCAATACCAATAATCGCAATTACTACAAAATAAGGAAAAGTCATATCGAGCCTATTCACGAGGCCGGAATCTAAACCCGGCATTGCCATCTCGCCTTGAAAATTGGCTTGCAAAGCCCCAAAAGAAGCCATTGCTAAGTAGAGGAAGAAGGCGATTGGTATTCCAATAAACGACCATTGAAGAAGCTGATTCCACCATAAGTCCCAGAATTTTTTCGTGGCAGGTAAAATAAATGCCAAAAAAGCCAAAGGTGATAAAATAACCAATAACCAAATCGCGACATAGCGCAAAAGGAAAATAGCAACTAATATAAAAAACATAATCCCAAGCGCGACATTTAATATAATTGCAATTAAAGCTTCTGTCAAAAGAGACATCTTGGTTGTAATATCTCCGAACATCAGTCCCGTTAGATCTGACACAAGCGAGTCTACGCTGATATTAGTTAGCATATTGGCAATACCTTTTTCAATTCCTTGTAAAAAGAAATTCATAATAATGTTTGCGGCGTCCACAATTAAACCACAGACAATAGGCGCGAAATTTACCAACAAAGCAATAATAATTAAACGAATTAAGGTTTTTTCGGTTGCGTATTGTTTTAATCTTAAGGCAACAGAAAAAGCGATGAAAATTAAAATCAGCACCAATCCTAAATTGACAAAATCCTTGGTAATATTTAAGCCGACAGCGATAATTGGATTATTGTTAGGGTTAGTCCAACTCCAAGACAGAAAACCTGGTCCAATTATCCAATTAAGTAAATTTGCGAGCAAAAAAGCTCCTAGTTCAGTGACTTTTGCGAGAACCCCGAACAAAAAGCCTATTGCTGTAGCAGGAATGCCTGCTATTAATCTTCCCACCCAATCAACAGGATTTGCCGAGAGCGCTAGGACTGATTTAGGCAAGGTAGAAAACAACAAAATTAAGCTTGATATGAATAGTATTTTTTTGTTTTTTATAATAAAACACATAAAATAATTTTTAATCAACTAATGTGCCTTTGATAATTATCATTGATTGTAGGCAAGGAACGCAGTCCTCAAGCCGTTCCTCTGTATCAGATATCCAAAAACATCGTTGCCAAACAGCAACCCCTGCATTGCATTTTCCAATATCGTTTTTAAGTAAATTGCCGTTATTTTGGCTGAAGGCATCGCAGATATCACCGTTGAAATTAGTGCCTGAATACAGTAAGGCGAAACCAGAGCCTTCTGGAAATATTTGGAGAGACCTTGCCCCATCTTTATTATCTCCTGTTTTCGCTAATTTGCCTAATTCTTCTTTGGATATTTTTTTAAATTCATCTCCGCTTACGGAAAATGATTTATGAGCTGGCTCTCCCGAAAATCCTGCTGGGCATAATTTACCTTTCTCGTCACCTTCATTATAGTTGAGGCACTGATATAATGTGATTGTGCAATTACTTGCGTCATTTTTTTCAAACAATGTTACAGAATGGGCGCTAAAGTCAAAGTTTCTAATTTTTTCGTCATACAAAACGCCGATCTCGCTTTCTCCGCGGCGATTATCTTTTTGGTGGAAAATTATACCATAATTATATTCCCATTCAATTTTTAATTCTCCTTGTTCGTGATTTTGCGCCTGACTTAAAACTGTTTTCTTTTTAGGGACAACGAATCCAGTTTTGCTCGCAGGATTGAAACTACCAAAACCTAAATTCGTAGAAGCATTTATCCTAAAGCAGGCATTACTGGATTTTTCAGGCTTCATAATTTTTTTCAGTTCTATAACGGCTTTAGCTTTTTCTTCTTTTTCTGCTTTTGTATTAGCTGTTTGTATGTATTTATTTATTAGGCCTTCTACTCCACTTGGTTTGTAATTACATAAATAAATGCCCGGAACTATACTTGGTTCAATGATTTCAGGGCTTGGAGCCTCTAATTTAGTTAATTGCGGGTTTATAGTGTTAAAAACAAGATAAGAAGACAGTAAAATAAGCACTCCTAAAAAACCTGCTGTTATCCCTTGCTTCGCAGAAGTTAATTTGCTTGGGTTGCCAAAAGACGTAAAATAGAGCATCCCGTTATAAATTAAAACTCCTAAAATTATTAAAGCGATAACATAAAAAGAGAAAGTGAAAATATATTCTATGTATTCGGGTAATCCTTCTGAAACAACCTTCAAGATAGGCTCTCCGGGAATAATTGGATAAACTATTTCCAGTTTTTTACCCAATTCCTCGGCTAAAACCGAACCGCTTGAGAGCAATAAGGTAAAAACAAAAATAACAAAAAGGATAATTATTTTTTCTTTTCTTTGCATATTTGTATTATTTTAAAACTTCAACTATGCTTTGAGCGGCAATAGATATATTGTTGT
>CAYXZK010000004.1:0-22550 GCA_964469955.1 uncultured Candidatus Saccharibacteria bacterium
CTCTTTCCTACTTTTTCATATCTCTTTACCCATTCCTGAAGCTCTTTTGGAAGTTTTATGTTTTTGATTGATTCTATTTCCTTTTTTTTCCTTTCGGGAGTTAGCTGTTTTAAAATTTTTTCTATTACCATAGAAATTATTCTCCCATAATTTGTATTTGAACCTTTCTGTCTCTGGAAGAATCTAATTCAATAAACATTATCCTTTGCCATCGTCCCAATTGCATTTCTCTCTTAATCAAATTCAAAGTAACGCTTGGCAACATCAAAATAGCTTTACAATGAGAATGTCCGTTTTTACATTCATCGTCGCATAGATTAACTGTCCTTATGCTAAAATTGTCATGTCTATAATCTAAGCTTTGGGGCGCAAATTTTTCTAATCTCTCTTTCATATCTTCTATCAATAAAGGTTCATTTTCGTTGACGATAAGAGCGCTGCTTGTGTGCATATTTTGGATATTTACTAATCCATTTTCTATTTTGCTTTCCACGATAAAAGATTTTATTTGTTCGGTTATATCAATAAAATCAAATTTTTCTTTGGTTTTAAATGAAATTGTTTTATTTGTAGTTTTCATAAAATTGAAAATTAATAAATTAAATTTATTTTTCTCTCTCGACTATAAAATTGGCAAATTCTTTTAGAATATCGTTCCATTTATTTTGAGGTAAAGAATCCAAGCTTTTTTTAGCTCTTTTAATAAAATTTTTACCAAGCAGATCGGCCTTTGCTTTACTGTCTGTTTTTTTAATAAGAGCCATTGCTTGTTTCACGTCTTTATTGGTTATATTTTTTTTCCTAATTATTCTTAAGAATTCTTTTTTGTCTCGCGGAACAAATTCTTTTAGCGCGTAAAGCACGACAATATTACCTAATTTTTTTTCGATTATATCCTTGCCTATTTTCTTGCCAAGCACCGTTTCTTGACTAAAAATATCTAAAATATCGTCTCTAATTTGAAAAGCAATACCTAAATTAAATCCGTATTTTTTTAAAGCGTTGATTTCTTTTTCTTGCGCGTTAGCGCAAATTCCTCCAACCTCGCAACAAGCCTCAAATAATGAAGCTGTTTTTTTGCCAACCATTTCAAGGTAATCTTTGTGTTTAATTTCTAAATATCTATTTTTAATTATATAGGGTTCGTTTTCTCTTTCCCCTTGTTCAAATAAAATATCAAGAATTTCTCCTTCAGAAATTACTTTCATTATTTTAGCGAAGATTTCAGATATCCTAATTCGATTTTCTGAACGATTGGCTGACTGAAAAATAGTCGCGGAGTATTCAATTCCAATGCATTGTGTAATAGATTTTCCAAATTTCGCCCAACAAGTTTTCTCGCCTCTTCTCAAGAAGCTATTGTCAATGATATCATCTATAATTAGTGTGTAGTTATGCAAAATTTCTAAACCTGCCGCAGGGTATAAAACATTTTCTAATTTTTTTCCTCCTAAAAGATTATAGCAAACTATCGCCAAAAGAGGCCTTAATCTTTTCCCTCCAATAAAAATTTGATAATTAATAATTTGACGCAATTTTGTATCAGAATTTGAACCCAAAAGCTCTCGCATCGTTAAATCTAAATCTTTTTTTATCCCTTTTGAAAACGATTCTAATGTTTTGATGTCTTTTGAAGGCTGATTGTTTAATTTGTTGTTTATTGACATCTTTCTCATAATTTGTTTTATGCTTTTCAAAATCAATTTAAACTATCTTGACGGATGTTAAAAATTTCTAACCTCTTTCATGAATTCTTCAAATAATTCTGATTCTTTTACTTTTTTAACAACTTTGCCTTTCCTCATAATTAACCCTTCCTTCTTGCCTCCGATTATAGCTAAATCTTTTTCCTTAGCTTCTCCAAATCCATTGACCGCGCACCCCATTACAGCCACTTTTATATTCTTATCAATAGTAGCCGTTGCTTTTTCTATTCTGTTCGCAAGAGAGATAGCGTCAATCTCTGTACGTCCACAAGTTGGACAACTTGTAACCTCTATGCCTTTCTGTCTTAATTTAAGAGCTTTAAGAATCTCCCAACCGACATCTACTTCTTTCTCGGGAGAGCTTGTAAGAGAAACTCTAATCGTATCTCCAATGCCTTGATAAAGAATATGCCCCAGCCCGACAGCAGAGAGAATAGTTCCACGAAATAAAGTTCCAGCTTCAGTTATGCCTAAATGAAGAGGGTAATCAACTTTTTCAGATAAAAGCTCGTAAGCTTTTACTGTTCTTTGCACATCAGAAGCTTTTAATGAAATAATTATATCGTAGAAATCGTTCTCTTCTAAAATTTTGATATGCCGTAAGGCAGATTCAACCATTGCCTCTGGAGAAGCTTCGCCGTATTTCTTAAAAATATCATCCTCCAAAGACCCAGCGTTAACTCCAATTCTAATGGGTATCATTTTAAGCTTAGCCGCTTGAACAACTTCTTTAACTCTTGCTCTTGAACCAATATTGCCTGGATTAATTCTAAGCTTATCAATCCCTTGACTTAAGGCTTCTAACGCCAACCTATGCGAAAAATGAATATCAGCGATTAAAGGAATTTTAATTTGTTCTTTTATTTTACTTAAAACCTTAGCGGCCTCCATATCAGGCACAGCTACTCTAATCAATTCACACCCTCTTTCTTCTAATCTTTTAATTTGCTCAACGGTAGATTTAACGTCTCTAGTGTCTGTGTTACACATTGATTGAACCCGAATTAAAGACTCATTACCAACAACCAAGTTTCCAATCTTTACTTCTCGAGTTTTTCTTCTTTTGATCATAATTTAAGCAAAATAATTAAAATTATTATTTTGAATAGGATATAGCTATAATTTTATCTAATTTATCCAAAGATAACAATAGGAAAAGCGTAAAAAAATTAATTTTTTTACTTTAAATTTTTGCGAAAAATTATTCACAATTCTTATAAGCCCTTGCTTCTGAGCACCTTTAATTTCTTGCCTAATATGCTAAACTATAATTAATAAAACAGACAACCAAAAAATATGCGACAATCTACACTTTTCTCTAAAACATTAAAAAACCTTCCGCAAAACGAACAAAGCAATAGTGCTGGAATTTTAGTCCAAGCCGGTTTTATTGATAAATTATTCGCAGGCGCTTATAGTATTTTACCGTTAGGATGGAGAGTGGTTAAAAAAATAGAAAATATTATTAGAGAAGAGATAGATGGTATTGATGGTCAGGAAATTTTGATGCCCGTTTTGCATCCTTTAGAAAATTATAAAAAAACAGGCAGAGATAAAATAGATGTATTGTTCTATACTGAATTGAAAAATAAAATGAAATTAGTCTTGGGCCAAAGCAATGAAGAAGTAGTAACTCCATTGATGAAAAAGCACATTACATCTTACAGAGATCTGCCAAAAGCAGTTTACCAATTTCATGTTAAATTTAGAAACGAATTGCGCGCCAAATCAGGAATAATAAGAACGCGGGAATTTATAATGAAAGACCTTTATTCTTTCCACAAAGACGGAAAAGATTTAGACAAATACTACGAATTAGTAAAAAAAACATATTTTAAAATTTTTAAACGTTGCGGGATTGAAAAAGAAACTTATTACACTTATGCTTCTGGCGGAACTTTTTCTAAATACTCACACGAATTCCAAGCAATATCTCCAACAGGTGAAGATATCATTTATATTTGCAAAAATTGCAATCTTGCGATTAACAACGAAATCAAAAATAAAATAAAAAAATGTCCTAATTGCGGTAAAAGTAATTTTGAAAAGAAGAAATCAATTGAAGTCGGGAATATTTTTAAACTGGGTGTAAAATTTTCTAATTCATTTGATTTTCGGTTTACTGATGAAAAAGCGCAAAAAAAAGATGTCGTGATGGGGTGCTATGGCATTGGATTAGGCCGATTAATGGGAACAATCGCTGAAATAAACAATGACGAAGATGGCATTATTTGGCCTGAAGCAGTTAGCCCTTTCAAAGTCCATTTGCTTGAATTAAATAGCGAAAAAGAAGCAGAAAAAATTTACAAGACGCTAAAACAAAATCAAATAGAAACCCTTTTTGACGACAGGCAGGATAAAAGCGCTGGAGAAAAATTTGCTGATGCCGACTTAATCGGTATTCCTTATAGAATCGTGGTTAGCAAAAAAACGCTTGAAAAACAAAGCGTTGAAATCAAAAAACGTAAAAGTAAAAAAATAGAATTGGTAAAAATATCTGAATTGCCCCAAAAACTAAAAAATTAAAAAATTTAATTCTATTTATTTAAAAACCCCGCGCTTTGTGGGGTTTTAATCTCTAAAAATAAACTTTTAGAGCGAAACAATGTTTTCTAAAAAATGAATTTTTGCTTTTTGTCTATTCAGGTTAATCTTAATTGAAACTACATCTATCTGCCACTTTGATTCTAAAGGAATTTTTTTCTCCGTAAGCCAGTCTTGCGCTATTCTTAATATCTGTTTTTGTTTCCTGGAATCCACTTTATCTTCTGGCAAAAAATTATTGTTAATAGAACTTAGTGTTTTGACTTCAATAAAATGGACAGTATCTTCTTTTTTGTTTGAGAGAATACCAAAAATATTTCTGCGAGATTTTGCTATAATATCAATTTCTCCTTTTTGTGGACCATTTTTCCATTTTCTTGAATAATTCTTAGCTAAAATTTTATATCCTTTTTTCTCCAAATAATAACAAGCAATCTTCTCGCCGTAATCACCTATCTTTTTAGAATTATTCATAATCTAATTATTTTTATATATTAACTTCAATCTTCGCAAAAATAATTCTTGGTTGTATGTTACACTGATTTAAGCGATTGTTAAAGAATAGGTTAATTTAATTTTAACAAACCCGAACAATATGCCTGAACTTCCAGAAGTCCAAACAATTGTTAATGACTTAAACAAAAAAATAATTGGAAAAACAATTATTGGTTTTTGGAGTGATTGGAGCAGGAGGGTAAAACCCGATTTAGCAAAATTTAAAGCGCTTGCCTTAAAGGCTAAAATTATAAAAATCAGCAGAAAGGGTAAACAAATTATTTTAGAACTGGATAACAACTGTTCTATTTTAATTCATCTTAAAATAGCTGGTCATCTTTTATATAAACCATTGTCAAAACAAAATATTTCTGTCCAACGCAAAAATCCTAACAAAAAAAATGGACAACACATTCATCATATTTTTTACTTTACAGATAAGTCTGAATTAGGATTTTTAGATATACGTAAATTTGGCTGGCTTAAAATAGTAAAAACAAAAGACGTTCAAATGGTACCGGAAATCTCGCGATTAGGCATTGACGCTTTAGACCCTAAATTAACTTTCAAAGAATTTAACGAGCTTTGTGATAAAAAAGGAAAAAGCAAAATTGGAACTACGCTTTTAGATCAAAAATGGATAACTGGTATTGGCAATATCTACAGAAACGAAATCCTTTTTAATGCCAAAATTCACCCACTTCAAACCTTAGAGAATTTGACAGAAGTAGAACGAAAAAGAATTTACAAATCAATGCGCGCGATTTTGAAAAAAGCCATTCAAGCAAGAGGAACCACAGACGCAGACTATAGAGATACAGCGGGTAAAAAAGGAGGATATCAAAAGTTTCTTAAAGTTTATCGTAAAACAGGCCAACCTTGTTACCGTTGTAAGGGCATAATCAAAAAAATTAAACTTGGACAACGTTCAGTTTTCTTTTGCCCAAAATGCCAAAAACTTAAAACAATAGTAAACTAATCCCCATCACAATCATACCGCTCACTAAACCTAAAATAGATAAATGATGTTTGCCATACTTTTCGGCTGCTGGCAATAAAGTGTCAAATGAAATAAAGACCATAATTCCAGCTATCAAAGCGAACATAACTCCAATCAATGTATCATTTATAAATGGCCTTAAAATTAAAAAGCCTAAAATACCTCCAATTGGTTCAGCCAACCCAGATAAAAAAGACCAGATGAATGCTTTCTTCTTGCTCCCTGTGGCGTAGAAAATAGGAACAGAAACCGCAATACCTTCAGGGATATTGTGAATCGCGATTGCGATTGCAATAGCCAATCCTAATTTAAGACTCGTTAAAGTCCCTAAAAATGTAACCAACCCTTCGGGAAAGTTATGGATACTAATTGCCATTGCCATTAAGATTCCCACACGGTATAATTTTCTAAAATTCTGCGCTCTTTCTTTATTCTTTAATTCTTCAACCTCGTGCATCTCGTGAGGGTTTTCATAGCTGGGAATTAATTTATCTATCAATGCGATAATTCCAAACCCAAGGAAAAAAGAAACAACGCAAATCCATGTTCCAATTTCGCCTAAACTATTTGAAAATATTTTTTGGGCGTGCGAAAACAGTTCCACAAACGAGATATATATCATTACGCCTGCTGAAAACCCAAGAGAAACAGATAAAAAATTAGTATTGGTTTTCTTTGTAAAAAAAGCCAACAAACTCCCAATACCTGTTGAGAGTCCCGCGAAAGAGGTTAGTAATACTGCAACCCAAAAATTAGATAATTCCATTCTTCTGCTATCACTGTTTTTCACTTATTGAATTACTTGGCCTTGAGAACTTTTTTTGTTTGAAAGTTTTACCCTATAGAGTCTTATTTTATAGAAATTATTTTCGGTTTTTCAAAACTCATAATTCTGCATCTTTATTAGAATCAATCTCGTCTAATAATTTTTGTTCATTTTTAAGCATGTCTTTGAATTCATAAGGATTATTTATTGCAAAGGCATTTCCCTTCTTCTTGTAATTATCATATATTAAGTGTATCCATTTTTGGTTTTCTTTAAACAATTTAATCATTAACAAAAGATCGTTCTCTGGCAAGAAGCCAAGAATGTTATAAAATTCATTTTTCTCTTCTTCCTTAAGAGTAGATGAAAATATTATTTTTTTTAATTCTGTTAGTGTGTTCATAATAATATTAAAAATCAGATAGATTCATATAATCATTAGATTGGGTTACGTTTGACCTTATCTTCTTCCTGTTTCCATTTTTATTTCTGTTTTTATTCTCACTATCGCTACCCTCCAACGATTGACTTATTTTGCGAGCACGCTCAATATTTTGTCGTTCCTTTTCTGTAAACATATCAACAGGAACATCTTTGCCGTTTATAATAGTCGGAACGAAACCTTCCACCTTAATCTCTACATTGTCAGGGTCAAATACTATTCCCATTTTATCAGCCAACTCAAACGCTCTGTCGATATATTCTTCTGTTTTATTTCTTTTTTCCCTCGCTCTCTTTAATTCTTTTTGCAGTATTCTATGGATACGTTCATCTTTAGAATATTTACCTGCGTCAGATCTTTGTTGCAATTCTTCTTGTGTATATTTATATTTTTTGACAGTATCACTAGCCTCTGCATTTGACCAGCCAACAGATGCAAGAGCTGTACATAAAACCATAACGCGCGCAACTGTTTTAGCTTTGCCGCTCAAGTTTTCCATAAAACCTTTTTCTTCGTCCACGAATCTTTGCGCTTCTATGCTTTGTTCTGTTACGTTTTCTTGTTGTTCTAAGTCGTCAGCAATCATAGATTCGCCTTTTTCTTCTTCGTCTTCTAGGGGTATATTTGGAATATTTTCAGGATTTTTCATATTTTTATATTTTATTCTTATTCTTCTTCTAAAAAATTTACCTATTTATGGATTAAGTCCATGTCCGGCAGTCTTGATTCTGTCATAAAGTTCTGTTTCGACCATAGCTCTATCTCGACCATATTTTGTTCGCGAAAATTCTTTAATTAAATGAGCAACCCTAGGGTTCCCTTTACTGGGTGGATAAGTAACTATGTTGAATGGTTTTGATGTTTCTCCGTTAATTAAAAGGCGCAAACCAGCGTTATAATTATCGAAATTAACCAAGTCGTTTTCATCAAAAACTGGTTCATATTCAGTAACCAGATATTTGGCGTCTTCCGGCCCAACCCTAAAAGCTAACATTGATCCAACATTTCCAAAAATTGCTTTTCTGGTATCATCGTCAAGCTGACCAATAAATTGGTGCCCAAAAGTCATATTTAGTTTGTATTTTCTTGCTTCAGCCAAAACGCCAGTAATAGTTTTGGTTGTAACATTATGAAATTCATCGATATAAAGATAAAAATTTTTACGCTCTGCCTCAGGAATATCAGCCCTAGAAAAAGCGGCAATTAAAATCTTTCCAACGACAATCATTCCTAATAAATAACTATTAATATCGCCTATTTTTCCTTTAGAGAGGTTAACTATTAAAATTTTTCCCGTATCCATTATCTCTCGAAAGTTAAACGAGGAATGTTGCTGAGAGATAATTGGCCTGACAAGGTCATTGGCAATAAAAATATTCATTTTACTTGTAATGTATGGAACCATATTCGCTAAAGACGCTTCGCCTCCTGCTTTTTCTGCTTCTTGTTCCCAGAAATTTTTTACAACGACATTTTTACAACGAGAAAGCTTAAATTTTCGGAAAGCAACATCCGCTAAGACCTTTGGTATTTCTACCAATGTATTGCCAGAACTTGGATCCTCCATTACAAGCAACAAAGCATTTCTCATATATTGTTCAAAAATTGGCCCTCCAAAGCCATTGTCTTTCAAGTTGTATAGTTTTTCGAAAATTTCAATTAACTCATTAACGATAAAAGTTTTTGCTTCAGGACGTCTTGGATCATACTCAAGCATATTCAAACCAAGTGGTTTTTCTGTATCGCTAGGATTTAAGTAAATGACATCTTCCGCTCTATTGAGAGGAATTAACGAAAGAACATCTTCCGCAAGATCGCCATGAGGGTCAATCAGAACAACGCCTTGACCATTTTCTATGTCTTGACGAATCATTTCTTTAAGTAAAACAGATTTACCTGTTCCTGTCTGACCAATAACATAGAAATGACGAGCTCTATCTTTCTCTAAAGCTCGAACAATTTTTTCTTCTCCACGAAAAATATTCTTCCCAAGAATGAGGCCTTGTTCTGGCAAATTAACGGGAGAAGAAGCCTCTTTTGCTTTTAACCATTTGATATTAGGAGCAAGAAGCAAAGATGTCGGAAAATGAAAAATACTAGCTAATTCTCCCGAAGAAAGAACTATTGACTTAGACTCATTAAAAATCCTGAAAGAAAAATAATAAAAAAGTTTTTCTAATCTTTTTTTGCTTGATAACTTGCCAGTAAGTTTTCTAAATTTTAATTTGTTTAAAATTGGAGAATTAAATTGTTCAAAAGAATTTTCTAATTGTTCCAAAATTGTCTGAGCCCGAATTTTATCTTCCGCAGAACATAATAATCTCAAATTTACATCAAACAAAGGCTGGGAAAACTTTTCCGAAATAGCCGAAATAACTTTTTCGTCAGCTGGATTTAATCTTGATTGTTGAACTTCTCTTCCTTCTTTCCCTTTAACTTCTTGAGGTGGGAAAAAAGCTTCTATTAATTGTTGAAAAAAACCGAATTTAGCTTTAGCCAAAGCACTCTTTATGTCTATTCCTTCTTTCGTTAAATCAATTACCCTACGAGCCATTTTTTTAAGCGGACTTTTACTAGAACGAATTGAAATTTGAATCGTCGCTCCCTCTTTTTCTCTTTCCAATTTTGTCAAAACACTAGTAATCAAAGATAGAGGATCAATCTCAAAATCTTTATATGTCTTAAGTGGTAAAACTTGAAGCTCGGTTAAGACAGCTTCCGTTCCCATTGATACTCCGTCTGGATTAAAAATATTATAATCTGTTGTAGGTCGTATTTGGGCTTTAGGCCAAAAACCAAGGATCTGTTTTTCCATCAAGTCAGATAAAGAACGAGGACAAGCTACATAGAAATAAATTTCTTCACCGATTCTGTGAACAACAATTTCAAAAACGAAAGAAGGGGATCCTGTTAAAAAATTTAAGATTTTTTTCTTTTCTTTGATGCCCGCAAGAGAAGAATAAAATTGTTCCGCAACTTTTAGCTGTTCTTCTAAAGAACACTCTTCTTGCTCTTTTTTTATTTCTTGAGGTAAAGTTATCAAAAAAAGAGAGAGATTCATTCCCCGCGCAAGAAAGCCTTGTTTTTTGTTTTTGCGAATAAAAAAATATAAAATAGCAAAAAGAACAAAAACAAACAAAACGCTAATAGAAATTAAAATAATAAAATGGGTCATATCTACCTATTATCTATTGTTTAGAATTATTAAGGTTTTAGAATATCTTTCTCAACAAGCTCTTGATAGTATCTATCAACTAAAACATCGTGAAATTCATCCAAAATGGCAGGATTATTAATATTGTTAGCAATAGAAATCGCATTTTTTAGCCCCTTTTCAAAAACCAAAGAAATCAAAACGCCCACCTGTTGACTTGGTGGAAATTTCTTAACTTCTTCTACTTCATCTCGATCTGCAACAGGGGAAGCGTAAGAAGGAGTCTCTTGTAATTCCTGTAGATAATCTTTAATCTCTCTCTTAACAATTTCTTCTTTCTTCTCTGAACTTTCTTCTTTCTTTAATTCCGTCTCCAATGTTTTTATTCGTTCTTTCAGTTCTTCTGTTTCTGATTCTTTTGTTTCTAGACTTTCTCCTTCGGTTGCTTTATCTTCTTTTGGGAACGATTCTGGAGATGTTTGCTTTATGGGTTGATTGTTTTGCATATAGTTGTGTTCTTTAAAAGCGACATTTGTTGTTAATTATAGTTTACTTAATTAAAATCTACAAGTTCCCGTAATGGTAGTTATATCAGCGTTTATTGTGGCGATGTATTTTGCACTAAGTTTTTCGCTAAGTTTCAGAAGCGCGAACATATTTGCTCCTTTGCCTCACGGTTGTCTATTGATCAAAAGAGAAGGGTGTGGGGAAAATGAATTCCCGCCCCGTCCTCGCTTTCGCCACTTCTTTTTTCGCCACCGCAATTTTTCGTGCCAACGAAGTTGACGCGCCACCTTTACGTTTTCAACTCCCTATAAATTCTATCAAATTGTTTAATCAATTGATAATCATCAAGTTTAGCAAAACTGTCGTCGTATTTTTGCGGATTTACAGTTTTTAATGACTGCCGTGCTTTTTCAAAAAAACTTCTAATTTTTTCTTCTGACGGTTTTCTTGGGTCAATCATATGTTTATAAAGACTTAACATTCTTTGATCTCCTACTAAATATTTTAACTCCGCCATATCTTCTGGCTTTGTCGTTGGCGAAAAATCTATAAATAATTGAGGTAGCACTTCTCTCATACGTATCCTAAATTCAGAATTTTCTTTGAGAAAGTTATTAAAATCTTTACGGAATTTTAGCTCTTCAAATACCACTCTTTGCAAATTATCATCTCTGAAAATTAAGGCCCTCGCGTCGTAATAATTTGAAAGTTTTTTGTCTTTTAAATAATTCTCAAAAATATTCCTAAAATCTAAATCAGGATTGCTTTGTGAAATTTTATAAATGGTTTCAATTTCCGATATGTCTGCACCGTCAGCAATTTTCAAATATTCTTGCCCGATAGCTTCGACAAATGGTTTTGGCAACTCTTGTGGTACACCTTGACGCATTATCAGCTCCAAAGCCCTTGTTGCATAAAATTGTTTTTCTTCTTCTGGACTTACAAAGCCGCCTGTGTCGCCCGGTTTTTCCATTTTGAGCATATAAAACGACAAGATGTGTTTTAACTGCTCCTCTTTATCGGGTGTACTTTCTTGAAATTTTTGACCAATCGCATTAACAACTGGCTCCATGCGCGTAAGTGTATAATCCAAGCCTTCAATCTTTTTAGTTTCTAAATTTCTTTTTGCCCATGTAGCGTCAACAATAACAGCGTTAGCCGCCCCTTCTTTTGAAACCGTCACAAACGTATTCCAAGCGTGGCCGGTTTTATTCATTTCAAAAACATTTTTCTTTCCTCGCTTGGGCGCAAAAGTTTCCGCACCACCTTCATATACGCAATATGTATCGCGAAGCTGACTAAATCTTGTTTGGTTGGCTTTCAATGCCTCAAAAACAGCTTTTACCGAGCTGGCAAAATTTCTGCAAACTCCGTTGCCTTCCCAATCGGTGTCGTTCCTTCTTAATTGTCCTTCTCTTAAAAGTTGTAAAACGGTGCTTTTGTCTGCTTTTGTTTTTTTCGGCTTTACCACTAAATCAGCTCTTTGTTTTTTTGTGTCACTCTGTTTGTATTTCGTTAAATCAATAACTATTTGGGTAGCCAATTCAATCGCTTGTTTTGGAGTTAGGCTTTCAAGGTGTTCGATTCTTAATTGTTTAGCTGTTTCCACCCCATCCTTTTCAAGATATGAAGAAACAAAAGAGTATAGCTTTCTCTCCCAATTCCGTTCTTTGGTTGTTTCTTGATAGGTTGACGCACCAGGTTCTGTCCCCGCAAGTTTTTCCTTACCAAGCAAATATTTTTCAATTGAAGCTGGAATTTCGTGAGCTTTTTCCGATGGGGCAATTTGTGGATTAAAAGAGTCAAGATCGGAAAAAGCAATTTTCTCGTTTTCGCTTGTTTGGATTTCAAGAAGTGGTTTTTGCGTTAATTTTTCTTCACTTTCTCTCTGTTGTAGAAAATATTCTTTTGCTTGTTGCCAAGATTCAAAATCTTTATGTGTAGTTCCGACATAATAGCCAGTTTTTGAATCAATAAGTCCAGGAAGTACAACGCGGAATTTTTCGTCTTGCGTTTCGTCAATCCTGTAAAAATATTTAGTAAAAGTTTTTTCTAGAGATGCTCTTTCGAGATATTCTTTTGCGCCTTCCCGTGCTCGCACTACGGCTTGTTCGGCTTCTTCTCTGGTTTCAAAAAACTGTTTACTTGTTCCAATAATTGCCTCGCGTTTTTTATCAAAAAACCCGGGCATGGTTACCTCAAAACCTCCTTCGACTTCGTTAATGCCATACAAGCCCGAACCAGTTTCTCTTGTTTTGGGTTTTTGTTTTCCCTGTGCAGATTCGGAAATTTCGGGAATTTCCTGTTCTGACTCAGAAACCTCTGCTTCTTCTGTCGGTTTTGATTGATTGAATTGTTTTTCAAGATTTTCCATATTCTCTATTTTAATAAATCGTCAACTTGAACCTCTAACGCCTTTGCAATCTTTTGCAAAGTTTTAATTATTGGATTCGTAACTCCGCCGGTTTCAAATTTAATAATTGAGTTGTAAGAAACATCCATCACTTTTAAAATACGACCTTGCGACAAGTTTCTGTCTTGTTTTTGATTTCTTTATATTCTTGCCAATTTTATTCTCTTGTACCATGCTTGTATTATACTACTGCTATAATAAAATAGCGTTATGCAAACTTATATTAAAATCATATTATAATGACAATTTCAAGTTTTTTGTAACAAATTTTATAAAAATCACTCACAAAAATATTAATCCTTTTTTCTTCGTATAATCAATACCGATTCAAGAATAATATCATTACTGTTACCGGTCACCTTAATATTCCTAGGCTCAACTCTATATTCTACTTTTTGTGTCTCAGAAATTTCTGTAAGCAACTCATTCCACTTCTGTTGAGATTTTTCGAGACCTTCAAGGGGTGTTGCTTTCGCCGCTTCTTGTATGGGATATATTCTTATTTCACCATCTTCCTTCAGAGAAGTAAGAGATTTTTCAATTATACGTCTTATGTCCATTGTTTCTTCTCCGCCCCAAATTCCGTTCGACACCGCTCCTACCGAAACTACATAGTCAACATTTTGAACAGGAAAATCTTCTTCAAAATTACCTTTGGTAATGTAGTCTTTAAATTTGTTTTCAATTGCAGCCTCATCAAATTCGGTGTCAATACCATACGCCTCGGAAGAAATTCCTTTTTCGATAAGTGACTTCACGAACTCACCTTTGCTAGAGCCAATGTCCAGAATTTTTTTATCTCGCAAACTATTTTCGTTCAGTCCTAACCCTTCCGTATAACGCTTGAATGTACGCTCACGCAAAACTTCGGGGGATTCCTCTATCTCGTCGTTTTCCTCTTGTTGATTTTCTCGAATTTTTTCTTTAATCAACTGTCGAAATTCTTCATTCCATCTATCCATAGGAAGACGAGCTTGCTCCTGCAGAGAATCAGGAGTTATGAGTTCTTGCTCGGATTCACTAGGTTCAGTATTAAAATTTGGCCTTTCAAGATCCATATAATTAAAAATTTTCTTTTCCCAAAAACAGAATCGCCAACTGATTTTTTTTCGTCCAAAATTCAATACAAACTAACCACCGAGCGAGGCAAGCTCTGGCGTAAATAAACTTTAGTGGACCTAGGTGGAATCGAACCGCCATTGCGGCAATGCGAATGCCGTGTTTTACCATTAAACTATAGGCCCTCGGGGACAGCGGATTTGAACCGCTAATCTCCTCGTCCCGAACGAGGCGCCCTGCCATTAGGCCAGCCCCCGTGAATGTTTAAAATCATCATGTATGGCAATCAATGTTTTCAAATAACTTTTGCAAGTAATTAAGTGTGGTTCCCCGCTTTAGCAGGATTAGCCACCGAGAACGTAGGTAGCCCAACCTTATAGGAGTTTGAACTATCGCTAACTAAAAATATTGATTGCCACGCACACAACAAAACCTTCAAACGCTAAAATAACTTAAGTTACCCAATATTTCTTTTTGGTCATTTCGTCTCGTTTCGTTATCAACTCCTTTCTTTTTTCTCTTGCTTTGAGCGCTAAAGAAAAAATTTTCTTGTCTGATAATTTGCCTATTTCCCTGATTTTTTTCTCCAAAACCTCTTTCTTGTTCTTTTTAGGATCGCTTAAAACATGTTCTAAAAGAATATCCATTATTTGCCCTATTTTGGGGCCAGAAGATATATTTAAAATTCTCATAATATCGCTTCCGTTTTGCTCAAGCATAGTAACTGAAATAGGATCTTGTGAAACTTTTTCAATAATGTATCTAAGATGGCGCAGTTTATATGGTTCTGCTTTGGGAACACCTGAACCGATTCTGTCTGCCATCCTTACTTGTAAAAGTTCGTCCATATTTTCTATGCCTGCTCCACGCACTAATTTTCTGACAGACGCTTCTGAAACTTCGTCAACATTATAATAAAAAAGATGATAACGGACTAATTTGCTAATTTTTTCAATTTCTTTTTTGGGAAATCTTAAACGACACAATATTTGAGCAGTCATTTTAGCTCCGATTATTTCATGATTGTAAAAAGTGGAATTAGATCCTTGCCCTTGTTTAGATCTTGGTTTGCCAACATCGTGCAATAAAGAAGCTATTCTTACGTATTTGTTAAAGTTCTGCTTAGCAGCATATTCTAAAGAACGTAAATAATGCTCATAACAATCGTAAATATGGTGTTTGTTCTGACCTACTTTATAGCCTTCTTCTATCTCGGGAATAATATATCTTAAAAGTTTCATCTTTCTCAAAAGCTCTATGCCTTGGCTTGCCCTTTCAGACATTATTATTTTTAACAATTCGTCCCTTATTCTTTCTTTTGAGATCGCTTGAAGCCAAATAGAATTTTTCTTAATCGCGTCTGCTGTTTTCTTTTCAATCTCAAAATCTAAAGTAGTGGCAAATCTAACAGCTCTCATTAACCTTAAAGCGTCTTCCGCAAAACGATCTTCTGGGTTTCCAACCGCGCGAATAATTTTTTTATCTAAATCTTGCTTACCATTAAAAAGGTCAACAATCTCATAATCTTCTGTTCCTGTTGCTTTGTTTTTAATTTTAAGCGCTAATGCGTTGACAGTAAAATCCCGTCTTGATAAATCTTTTTCAATGCTTTCAGTAAAACTAATTGAATCAGGGTGTCTTTTGTCTGTATATTTTTCATCAATTCTGTAAGGAGTAATTTCAACTTCTTTTAAAGACGGCTCTTCTGAATCCGTTAAAACGGTTACAGTTCCAAATTTATTTTCAGAAAAACTCTTTAAAAAAACTTTTCCGATTTCCTTTGGTTTGGCGTTAGTAGCTATATCCCAGTCTTTGGGAACAACTTTTCTCAAAAGATCGCGCACGCATCCACCTACTAAATACGCTTCAAATCCTTGCTTTTCTAATTTAGCAATAATAAATTTTATTTCTTTGGGAATTTTCATAGATTATCCTTATGTTAGACTAAAAATTGATATTTTTCAATCTTTTTGATAAAATCATTCCAATCCAAAAATCTTTGATGGTAAAGAGATAAAGTCCCTGACCAAAAGACATAAAAGCCCTTGTGGTGTAATGGATAACATTTTTGCCTTCGAAGCAAAAAATAGAGGTTCGAATCCTCTCAAGGGCACAACACACGATATCATAAATAATTAACAATAATATTTAATCATGAAACACGAGATTGAAGCAACATTTCTTTCTATTAATAAGAATTCTATACGAGCAAAATTAAAAAAAGCAGGGTTTAAATTAAGAATACCAGAATATATAATGCAAAGAAAAACTTTCGATTTTCCTATTATTTCTGGTCGTAAAAAATGGGGACGCGTTAGGCAAGAATTCGATAAAACAACAATGACAATTAAAGAAATTCGTGGATCGGGTATTAATGATACCTATGAAATTGAACTTGTAGTTAATGATTTCAATACTGCCGTTTCTTTTTTCGAAGAATGTGGCATTCCGGTCAAAGCATTCCAAGAAAATATGCGCGAAGTATGGATACGCGACGAAACGGAAGTAACGATTGACACATGGCCTGGTTTAAATCCATTTATAGAAATCGAAGGGGAAAACGAGAAAATTGTGCGAAATATATCTAATGAGTTGGATTTTGATTTTAAAAAAGCAATTTTTGGCAGTATTGATCTTATATACGAAAAAGAGCTTAAAATACCAGCTGAAACAATAATTGATTTACCGGAAATTACGTTTGCAAATCCTCCAAATAAAAACGCCACATAATGAATATAATCACTACGCAGCGTTAGATGACCAGTAATTTTATTACTGGTCATAATTGTTCTTTCTCGCAAAGAACTTTAATTTTTTTTATGAGGTCGCTTTGGAGAAACAATTCCCAAGGCATAAGAACGTCTGGAGTGTGTTTATAAATACATAAACGAACCCAATATCCAGATACTCTTCTCTCAACCCGAATACCATAAAAACCCTCGTGGCATTGCTCCTTAATTAAGCATTTTGCACAAATTGGATCAAAGAAATAACGGTATGCCATTTTTGTTGAAAACCGAAAACCCAATTCGGTTTCCCATAACAAAACAACATTAGAACTTCCTGCGCGTCGTTCTTCTCTGATTGGTTTTGCCTCAAGAGTTGCACATACATCATGAATGATTTGTTGGCTTTTTTCAATATTTGCCAAATCGTTTAACAATCTAATCTCAAACTTGTATTTCTGCTGTAATCCTTCAAGCATATATAATACTTGTTCTACTTGTTTTTGCGAATCATATGCAACAATGTTCACTCTAACTCGTAAACCTGCTTCACTCGCAGACACAAGATTCTGTTTCTGAGATTCAATTGCCCGAAGAGCCCAGCTAAATTTCCGTTGACGCACTTCCAATTGAATAAAAGATTGTGGCATTGCGTCATGAATACTTACAATCACTTTTTGTAGTCCTGCTTTACGCAAAGCAATCCATTTATTGACAGACAATGGCCGAATACCATTAGTTGTTATCGATATATTTAAACTAGAAATACCGTTTACTATTTTTTGCAAGCCGGAATGCATTGTCGGTTCTCCTCCAGTAATCATAACTCGTTTGATTGCCAGTATCTTCGCAAGAGTATTAATACATTCAAAGAATTTTTTATTCGGTTCCACGGATTTAATCGTACGCATATCTCCTTCTTCGTTACAAAAATTGCACGATCGATTACATATGCCTGTTATCTTAACCCGAAGAGACGGAATAGTAATAAACTGTTTCATTTTATACCTCCATTTTCAATTGTTAATTGTCTAATCCACCTAATCCACCGCTTCGCTTGATAAACAATTTCGTTCTTGGTTAACGTGCCACTGTCAAGCATAAGTTTAGGCAAGTTTTTGACACATTTTGACTTAAGAAAAGGCTTTATTCTCCTTCTATAAAGTTTTCTTCGTGTAGCAAACTCTTCCGGATTTATATTTGTTCGTTGAATCATTGGAATCTTATGTATTGGACACAAATCTCCGACAACTCCAGGCATATGACATTGTGGACACTCACTACGAGAATTAAAACGCTGAACAAGTATTTTTTCATCCGCGCTCAATACAAGAATACCAATCATTAAAGCATGAATAGAAAATAAGTTAAATTCATCGATTGAGATTGGATACCCAGAAATAACATTTAATCCGTCTCTTATTGCGCCTTTAGTGACAAAATAACCAAGTTCTGCTGGTAGCGGATGCTCTAATTCTAATAATTTTTCTATGGCAAGACCTGCTCTTGTCCTTTTTATAATTTCTTGCCTTTTCAAATCTCCAAATGAAATATACGAAAAATCCGTAATAAGGCTAAGATATTTCCCCGTAGTACTTTTCCATGTACACGTTTCTCATAGACGCCTAC
The DNA here is from genome assembly GCA_964469955.1 of uncultured Candidatus Saccharibacteria bacterium. Taxonomy (GTDB): domain Bacteria; phylum Patescibacteriota; class Minisyncoccia; order Minisyncoccales; family GWA2-38-27; genus CAYXZK01. Next base: position 18,442 of record CAYXZK010000004.1, read on the forward strand.
GCATAATGGTTTCATTTTAACCTCCTTTATGTTATCGAAATAACATTAAAAATTTTTGTTTTGTCTTGAATTTTAACTTCTATCTCATCGCCTGCAACAGCTCCAATAAACGCCCGTGCCAGAGGTGCGCCCACACTAAGCACTGTAATTATCTCTTTCTTCACTTCATAGATATTACCTCCACCTATTGGCAATAGAAAATATTTCGCTCTTGAATTATCGCTGAGGTTTTGAACCTCAACAATGGCACGAATAGAACCCTTGTTAATAATTGATGAATCTCGCCTGATATATCTCAACTCATTCAAAGTTTTATTAAGTCTCGCTAACTGTATGCTATAACCATCGGCAAGATATTGTGCTTCTTCTTTAAAAGTATCATACCTAGACGCCATTGCGCCTTTATGCGCTTTGGATTCTTTAACAGCACTCAGTCGCCCATTTTTTGTGTTTCTAATCTGACCCTCTATTTCCTTGATAATACTATCAATAATAAAAATCTTAATATTTTTCACCTTATCCTCCTATTTGATTGTTAAATAACTTTCAAAAAATTTTAAAATTTCTTGAATTATATTTAAACATGGCACATCTTACAAGTTTCGTCAAACTACCGGCATTTTATAGCAAAAACTATCTTATTTTAATACCTACAACAACACAAAAAATTATACTAAAGGACTTTTTTTGTTTAAAATTTTTCGCTATGATATAGTCAATACTTAGAACTTTAAATAAAATGCACAATTATAATTCAATAAATATGAGGAAAAATTCAGAAGATAAACAAATTTTACCGAGCAAAATAAAAGAAAATGAAAAAGGATATAAGTGTTGTCATTGCGGTAAACTTGTTTTGTTTTTAAAAGACATCGGAACCAAGCACCGCAATCATTGCCCTTTTTGTTTATGGTCGCAACATCTTGACGACAAAAAACCAGGAGACAGAAAATCAAACTGCAAAGCATGCATGGAGCCGATTGGGCTAACGTTTAAACAAGAAGGAAAAGATAAATACGATAAAATAAAACAAGGAGAATTAATGCTAATTCACAAATGCCTTGCTTGCTCAAAGATATCTATTAATAGAATTGCAAGCGACGACAACCCAAAGACCATTTTAAAAATTCTTAAAAAATCAAAAAAGCTGAATTTTATTGAAAAAAAACAGCTTCAGGGACAAGGAATATTAATTTTAACAGACAAAGACAAAGGAAAAATTTTAGTTCAACTCTTCGGGTCGCCTCTATCTTAATTTAATTGATGTTATTCGTCTTGCGCTTATTTTTCTAAGACTTTTTATTACATTGAGTACAAGTTCTCGCCTCAGGATAAACCTTTAGTCTTTGTTCGGAAATATTTTTTTTGCATTTTTCGCATTTTCCGTAATTGCCTTTTTGTATTTTTTCCAAAGCTAAATTAATATCCCTTAAACGCAGTTCCAAACTATGTTCTACCGGAAGACGATTGGCGTATTCTTCTACCTCGTCAGCGGCGTCTTCCATTGACTGATTGCCTCTTTCGTTATTAGATCTTGGATATTTCGTATTCCAGTCTCCTTTAGTTTTTATATTTTTTTTCGCAAACCCTTGAAGCTCAATTTCAATTAAGCTTTTATTTTGCTTTAACTCTTTTTCTATTTTTTCTAAAAATTTTTTATTCATATTCTGTTATGGCAATTTTTCTATTACTTTTTCTATGCTCTTCCAAGATGTTGCGAATAAAAAGTAATTATCAATAAATACATAGCAGATGCCAAAATCGTTCTTTTTAATAGTTTGAAATCTGAAATTCGGTCCTATGTAACCATAAACATCCTCTGTGTTCCTAAAATACGGAGCAGGATCAAACGTTTCTTCGTTTTCCATTAGACCTAAAAATTTTCCGAAATCATCTTTAAGGGTTATCTCTTGGGCGGCTAATAAATTAGATAAACCATTTTTATCTAAAACACTTGTCGCAAAACCAATCCTATTGCCCTCTTCTTGAGAATAGATAAACAAATTAAACTCATCGCCTATTTTTTTATAGAAATCTTCTGGTAAATCAATTTGCAAAGACCTAAAGAAATCTTTTAAACCAATAACCTCATTGTCTTTTTCTATAACTATTCTCGTAAGAACATTATACTCTTGTTCTTCTCGAGCAAGATTTTTTATTAAAGATTCTACCTGATTCAGGCTTGAAATTGTTAGAATCTTTACATCGTCAATAAGCAGAAAAGAAGGCGGTATGCTTATTTTTTCACAATAACCATCTTCATTGCAGATTTCTCCTTCCTTACAATCAAAATTTACAACACATTCTTTTCCTGGCGTAGGAGGGGCTGGTTCTCGTTCTCTTATAACTAAATACCAATACCAAAAAGTGCTAATAGCGGCTAAGAATATTAGAACTAAACTAAAAACTAAAATTCTTACCCAAAGTTTTTCTTTTGCGCTTGTCTTTTTAGGAATAACCCTAATCATTCCAGGTGGCAAATGATTTTTTCCATTAGAAACAATGCTTTCCTCTCCGCCATCTCTATTAATCCTTTCTAATTGTTTTCTTCTTCTTTCTTCTGCGGTAGAATTAGTGGCTATGTTTTGATTCAAAGGAATTGTTTTTTCTGGCTTGTTCTTTTCTTGTTCCTTTTTTGCTTCTTCCTGCGCGGCTATCTCTTCCTCTTTGTTTCTTAACTGCTCTTCTATCCAACGCTTTTTCCCTTCTATCTCTTCTTTATTTTTTCTATCTTCCTCTATTTTATATCTTTCTAATCTTTCTTTTCTTCTCTTTTCTTCCTCTTCTTTTTGTTCCGCTTCTTTTTGTTCCATTGCCGCTTTCGCCTTGCGTTCTTCCGCTTCTTTCGTTAATCTTTCGGCTTCTTTTTTTCTCTGAATTTCTTGCTCCATTCTTTTACGATTTTCTTCTATTTTAGCGCGTCTAATTTCTTCTCTTTTTTTGCGTTCTGCTTCTTTCTGTTGCAAAATAGCTTCTTCTTGAGCTTTGCGTTCAGCTTTTATCCTTTCTTTTTTTATTGCTTCTTCATTAGCTCTTTGTTGGGCTTCTTCGCGCGCCTTGCGACTCTCTTCCTCTATTGCCTTCTTCCTTTCCAATCTTTTTTCTTTGCGTATTTCGGGGTTTTCTATTTCTTCGGATATTTTACCCAATTTAATTTCTATTTCTTTCTTATTATTTGCCAATTCTTCTAAGGTTGTCTCTATTTCCCTTATTTGAATACCTAAATCACTTTTTTCCTTCTCCTTTTTCCATCTTTTTTCTTCAACCTTTTCTCTTTCCTTCTCCTTTTTCCATCTTCCCTTTTCTACCACTCTTCTATCCTTTTCATTGCTCGCAGCCATTTCTTTCTCTTCTATTTCCTTCACCTCTTCTTCTATTTCTGCTTCCTCGCTTAATATTGCTTCTAACTGACTATCAATCTCGTCTAATTGAGCGAAAAATTTCGCTCGTTCTTCTTCTGAAGATTTTTGGGCTTTATTTAAATTTTTAATTGTATTTTCCAGCCTTATTTTTTCAACTTCTAAATTAAGCACTTCTTCTCTTTCGAATACATCCGCTTGCTCTTTCATTAATTTCTCTTTACGTTGATTTGCGACCGAGATTTCCTGTTCTATTCCGTCTAACTCTTGTTTTGCTCCTTCTGCTTTTTCTCCCCAAAGCCATTTTTCTTCTTCTATCTTCTGTCTTCTATTTTCTACTTTCCATCTTTCCTTCTCTATTTTTCCTCTTTCTTTGAGCGAAGCGCTTTCTTCTTTTTGATCAAGAGCTCTTTTCTCATCTTCCGCCTTTTTCTCTCTTTCTAAGATACGTTTAAGTCCTATTTTTATTTCATTTAGTTTGTTTAAAGATTTAATTTTCTTATCTTCTAATAACTTTATCTGCGTTTTGATTTTTCTAATTAATTGCTCTATTTTTATTTTTTCTTTTTCTATTCTCTCTCTCCTTATTTTAGGTTCTTTAGTTCTCGCAAATTCCACAGCGTTCTTTCTTATAGTTTGAACCATTAAAGCAATTTCACGTTCTTCTTCTCTGGCTTTACGTTCAGCTTCTTCCTGCGCCTTGCGAGCGGCTTCTTCTCTGGCTTTACGTTCAGCTTCTTCCTGCGCCTT
>CAYXZK010000005.1:0-115279 GCA_964469955.1 uncultured Candidatus Saccharibacteria bacterium
AGGGCTATAATAAATTCTATAGCCATCCACCTGCTCTGTGTTAGCAGTCCAACTTACTATAAAACAAAAGGCTCTTTGTGTTACCAAAATAACACAAAAAATTAAAAAAATTATCAGAAAATTCTTTCTTGTCCTTTTCATTTACATCACCTCCTCCTTTGTCTTTTTAGGTTATTTTTATATTTTTATATATTCTTTTCTATCTATTATTTACTTTTTAATGTGCTTATATTTTCTAAAACATTTATTAAATAAAGTCAAGCTTTATTGATTATTTATCATTGATTATTGATTACTGATTATTGATAATTGATTATTAAACAAAAATTGCCCTATGTTTATTTTTTAGGCAATTTTTAAAAACCTATATGTATGTAATAATATAATTTTGAAAATCACTCATCTCGCTTGCCAAGAACTACCTCAATGTTTATTTCTTCTTCTCCTCTTAATATTTTTAAAACAATTTTATCTTCTGGACTGTATCCCATAATAATTTTTGCCAAAGAGTTTTTTAAATTAATTTTTTGATTATCAAATTCTAGAACTATATCCCCTTCTTTCAAACCAGCTTTTTCAGCCGCGGAACCAGAAGTAATAGCTGGTTCTCCTTCTCCGCCAACTATCAAAGCTCCGTAGTCAACGCTTAAATCTCGTTCTTTTTTAATTTCAGGATTAACGAGCTGATAACGAATCCCTAAAAAGGGATAAACGATTTCACCTAAAGTCTTAATCTGCTCAATGTCTCTTTTGGCTTTATTAATTGGAATCGCAAAGCCAATATTCTCGCCTTCAACACTCATAGCCGTATTAATTCCAATCACCTCGCCTTTCAAGTTTAAAAGAGGCCCGCCTGAATTTCCTTTATTAATAGCCGCGTCTGTCTGAATAACGTCTTCTAAGGTTTCATAAAAACTCCCTCCTGAAGCGTTAATAGTTCTACCCAAGCCCGAAACAATTCCAACAGAAACAGTGTTTTGAAATTCTCCCAAAGCGTTTCCGATAGTAATAACAGTTTGACCGATTTGAAGATTGTCTGAATCGCCAAATTTAACAACTGAAAATTTTTCCGAAACAAACTCGCCTTGTTCTCCTATTCCTTGTTCCTGTTCAATTTTTAAAATTGCCAAATCTTGGAGCGGATCTTTAGCTAAAATTTTTGCCGGAAAACTCAAACCTTGGTTTGTGAGAACAGTGTATTCAACATCTTCTTCTAAAACCACATGTTTATTTGTTAAAATCATTCCGTCTTCAGATATAATAAAACCAGTTCCTCCTCCAACTTGTTTTTTTTCAGTGCCTTTTTGGCGATACTGCGGAATCTTAAATTGAAAATCGTTAAATGGATCAAAAAAGTTTTCAAAAGGATCTGAATAGTATTCCTCATAAACCGGTAAGTCTTTAGAGACAATAATGCTTACCACAGCTGGGGAAAATTCTTCCACAACTTTAATTACTGCTTGTTCTTGCGGAATGTTTGAAATGTATTTTTCGGGAATTTCTTGATTTCCTTTATCATAAACAGAAAGAGGCAAATTAAAATCAAAACTATTTAACCAATCTTTAATTTCCAAATAAAAATAAGTCGCGCTAAAAGCGCCAGCCCAAAAACCGCAAATACTTGATATGAAAATTATCAAAATAAGTGTATGCCTAAAATTTTTCTTTTCTTGAACAGCGTTGTTTTTGCGCTGGCCTGTTAAAAATTTAGGCATTTTAAAATTAGGCAACTTTTTTGATAATTTAATTTTAGGCAATTGCAATAGTTTCATTATTATAAATTATACTTTTTATTTTAAATCTGTAAACCTGATTATGGTTCTATTGCTTATTTAAAAAACATCTATTCTTTTTTTTTGTTTTTTAAGTAATGCCCGAATTTATATTTAAAAATATCTGATTTGATCGGACCAATAAAAATCATATGCCCCTCGCAAAGCAAATATTTGGAATAAGTTTTAGTCCAGCCATCCCGTCTGAACCTTCTATCGGAAACAAATAACTTTGACGACTTCAGAATACCATATTTACCCAGTTTACCCGCTCTTCTAGTCAAATCATGGTCTTCTGCTAAAGTAATTTTTTCGTTAAATCCTTTTAGTTCTTGAAAGAGTTTTTTCTCTATTAAGATCCCCATTGCGGCGTGCGGTAAAATTTTCTCTAAAATTTTAATCGGAACATTGTAAAAAATGGTAAAAACAGACTTGGCAATTTTGCTTTTGCTTGAAGGTAATAAACAAAATCCAGCAATTTTTAACTTTCTTTTTTCAAATTCTCGCAAAATCTTGCCTAAAATATTTTTGGGCAAAACAACGTCAGCGTCTAAAAAGAAAAGCAAATCTCCTTTAGCTATTTCAGCGCCTTGATTTTTTCCTTTGGCAGGCAGGCCACCGGGAACGATTCTACAGTTATGCTTACGGGCAATTTCTAGGGTTCTATCTTTAGAACCAGCATCAGCCACGATAATTTCATAATCTTTAGAATCCTGGTTTTTAATTGAATTCAAAAGTTTTATTAAATTCTTTTCTTCATTCAAAGTTGGGATTATGATTGAAAGCATATTTTTAAAATAATTTTTTAGCTTGGTCCCAGATTTCTGGTTTGTTTTGTTCCTCCTTTAACCAATACCACCACTCTGCTCCCCAGAGATAAAATTCATCTAATCCAGTTTTTTGGGCAAATTGGATATTTTTTTGAAATTGTTCTAAATTCATTGTTTTTTCTTGTTCTTCTAAAGGCAAAGCGTATGTTAAGACAGGACCCCATGGTTCAGCTTGAAGCTCAACGCAAATTACTTCTTTGTTAAAAAATTTCTCAATAATTTGAGCTTTTCTCCAATAAAAAACAGGCGGATAAAATAAATCAAAATAACTTTTAAACTCGGGCGACCATACTTTTCTATATAAAGTTGATCCAATTATATCTCCAAATTTAGCAGGGTTAAACCATAACGATAATTCTCCGGTATCCGAAATTATTATTTCTCTTTTCTGAGAATCAAGAGATTTTACTAAATCAATTTCTTGCTTAAGAAATTTTTTATCTTTCCAAGGACATTTTCCGAAAGAAAAAAATGGCTCATTCTCAACTTGCCAGTATAAAATAGAGCTATTGTTTTCGTATTTTAAAACAATTTTTTCAATCAATTCAAGCACTTTTTTCTGTTGTTGGTCTTTATTTAGATTGACTGCCCAATCAGGAATATGGCATTCTGGCCAGCGGCCAGTCTTGATCCCTATGACTAAGATTAAATTAGATTTTCTCTTTTGGGCTTGTTCAATTTGCCAATCTAAATCACTAAAATTATATTCACCTGGAAGCGGTTCCATTAAATCCCAGTGAGTGATTATTTTTAAATCACGCGCTTTTAGATCGTCTAAGATGGCTAAATAATTTTCTCTCCAATCTAAGCCTAAAGCTTCGGAATATTTTTGAGAAAAATTAACCCCCCATTTAATTTCCGAAGCTTGTTTAGTTTTTCCAACAAAAAAATAACCAAAAAAGACTATCAATACAAGCAATAACGCCGCTAAAATTATTTTTATAATTTTTTTTAAATTCATTAAATTTTTTGCTTTAGATCAATAATTTTTAGAACCGATTGATTTATTCTTTCTTCTGAAATTTCTTTATTTTCCACAGCTTTTCGGAAAACCTTGATTCCATTAACAACAGAAGTTCTCCAACCCGAGAAAATCAATAAATCCATTCCAGCTTGAATAGGCAAAATGACAATTTCTTCTAATGAAAAATTTTTTAATAAAGAATATTGCGCGAGATCATCGGAAACTATTAAATAATTTCCATCTATTGTTTCCCTTAAAAATTTAATACCTGTTTGAGAAAAACTGAAAGGAATTTTTTCTTCTATGTCCCTATACACAACATTTGAGACCATTATCATTTCTGGGAAAGCTTGATATGCTTTTTGAAATTGAGAAATATCTGGGATTTTATCTAAATAAGCTAATTCATTTTCAGGATTAAAAGAAATTTCCCCATATTCGGGAAAATGTTTTAACGCGCTAAAAATCCCTGACTGTTTTTGCCCATAAATTAAACCCTCTGCCAATTCTCCTGTTTTAAGATAGTCTTTTTGAAAAGATCTTTCGAAAATAAAATCATTTTTAAAAACTTTATCAACAAGTGGAGCGAAATTAAGATTAATGCCCAATTGTTTGAGTTCCTCTCCTCGCTTTGCGCCAATTTCCCTTGCCTGGACCACAGTCTTGATTTCAGATTGAGCTGTTTTGTTTATCCAATTAATTCGAGAAATTAATCCGCCTTCTTGGTCAACCGCTATAAACAAAGGCAAGCCAGTGTCTTGGAGAGCAATTTCTTGAAGAGAATTAATTAATTCTTTTAACTGAACCTCATCTTCAATATTTTTGTCCAACAACAAAATACCACCCGGATGAATTTCTTTAATTAAATTTTCGGTTTCTTCAGATATTATTTTACCGTTAAATCCAATTATAAACAACTGTCCGATTTTTTTGTTCTAAGCTTAAACAATTTAGTTTTTCTTCTATTTGTTTTTTGAAAAATAGATTGTTGGAAAATTTTTCTTTTTCAAGACAGGCTTTATTAAAAATTTGTTCATTTTGAGCACCTTTGTCTTTTTGATAGATTAAAAAAGAATACACGCCAAACACTAACGCAAAAATTAAAATAAAAACTAATAAAATTATTTTTACGCTTTTAAACATTTTATTAATATTTTGCTTTTGTTCTTTCAAAATTACTTATTCTATTTACTCTAACGTAAAATAAACAACCCTGCGCTGATAATTAAAACAGCTACAATTTTTTGAAAAAGAACTTTTTTGGAAAAATCTTCCTTAAGTCTTTTGGGAAATTTTAAAGAAGCCAAAATCGTAAGAATAAACAAGAAAGCATACTGAACTCCCTGCAAGGCGCTTATCAAAGAAAGATAAACAAAACCGGCTAAAGCAATTGCCCAATTTTGTAAAATAGACGCAATAGCTCCAATCGCTTGATTGAAAATAAAGAGAAGGCTTGTTTTTTTGTTAAAAGTAAATTTTCCTCCGAAAATCTCCTCTCTAACTTCTTTAAAAAAAATAAAAAATAGAGCTGTCGCGAAAGCTCCAATTCTTATCCAAATAAAGCCGGTCCAAAACGGAAGCAGAATATAAACATACTTAGTTAGAACAAAAGAAAAAGCAAAGAGGAAAGAGGTTAGAACCGATATTTTAAGACTTTTTAACGAAATATTAGCAGTTGGATTATAAGTAATTAGAATTCCTCCAAAAATAAGCAAGATAAGCGCAAATATTTCCTTGCTGCCTAAAACATCTTTTCCTCCAGAAAAAAGAAAAATTAATGCAAAAATAAATAATGGAGAAATCGCTCCAATGGCAGGAATTACGCGTGACGCCTCAAATCTTTCCAATCCTTCAAAAAGTCCTAAAATAGCAAAAACAAAAATAGCGCCTGATAATAAGCATAGCAGGGTCTGATAAAAATTAGGAACCGAAAAACCAACAAAAGGAATTAGAATTATCGTTAAACCTGATAAAATTCCAACGTAAAAAGAATAGCTTTTAGGTTCGGGAGGTCCTGCTAAAATAAATTTATTAACTAAATTTGTGGCTGCGAATAGAAGATAGGCCAAAATTATAATTATAAACCAAAGCATATCTTTGCAATATTATAAGTTCCCGAACTTCCTGCTTCTAAAAATCCTTGCATTGCGGCTTCTGCGAATCTTCCGCTTTCCAAAAAATCAAGAAGCCATTGGTGCGCATAATTAGAATTTTCTTCTAAGATTCCTGAACCCAAGCTAAGCAGCCATTTCCTGTTAAAATCTTCTTGCGAGCCAATCGAAGGAGCGATAATAAGCGGCAAGCCTAACCCAGAGTAAAAAGAAAGTTCGCTTGGTTTTGTCCACAAAATATCTGTTTTTCTCAATTTTTGATTAAATTCTTTAAAATAAGAGCCTGTGTTTTGAGAAAAAATTATTTCTATTCCATCCCCCAGTCTTTTTTTAAGCCCAATTTTCTTAATGCTTTTAACAAAATAATCTTTAACAACTTGTTTGTTCCCTGCGGATAAAATAATCTTAATTTCTTTAGATTCAATTTTTTTAAACAAACTTTTAACAAATTTAATTACAAGTTCTTTCTGCGCGCCAGCCCCGCCGATAGAAAACATTAAGGTTAAAGGATGATTTGGTTTAATGGGCAAAGTTCCAAGATATTTATCAATCAATGGTTTATATGTTTTTTGGTATTCTCCGGTGATATCTAAATTCAAAATCCTATATTTCAAATCTTCTTTTAAGTTTTCTTTTTTTTCTGTTCCGATATTTTCTAAAGGCAAAGGATATCCTGTTAAAAAAATATTTTCCTTTTTTACTCCGTAAAACCTAAGTCTTTCAACTACCCAAGAATTAGGCGCGAAATATTTAATTCTGCTTTGAGCAGGATCTAAAGTAACCCAATTTCTTGAAATATCCGCATCGCAGATAATACAAAAAATTTCTCCGGGATAATTAAAAATCTCTGCCATAAAGGCAGGGATAAAAAAAGTCGTAACAAAAGGACGCGCGTTTTTTTCTCGCAATCTTGAAATTAAATCCCGACCCCATCCTTTTTTAATTAAATAAAATAATACCTTTAAAGAAAAATTGGGTTTAGATAAATCTCGATGAGGATAAAAATTAGGAATTTCTTGAAACTTATCGTAAAGAGAAAAAAAGAAATTACCAACTAATGGAATTTTTTTTATATTTGAAATAGTTTCGTAAAATTTTCGGGACATCTCCCAGATACATCTATCTTTAGCTGGAATTTCTTTATAATCATTGGCTATAATAACTTTTTTCTCAAAGGGGTTGTCTATTTTGCTCTCGATAGTTTTAGGCAAAGAAGAAAAATCTTTTAAAGGGTAAGCTGTTCTCTGATGCCCATAACCCATATTAACCGCGACCATCCATATTTTTTTTTGAATATCCATAAATCAAATAATTAATTAATGTTCACAACAGATTATTAAATAAAATATTATTTATAATTATATCTTAAATCTATAAAAACTTCCATATCCTTGTTTGGTTTAAAAGCAACAAGTAATTAATGATTAAAACTAAATAATTAGTAATTTAAAAAACTAGCTTCTCTGTTTTTATTTAGTTTCCAAACAATAATCCCTAAAACTAAATATAAAACCAGAAGCCAAAGCCAATGGACGTCTTTAATAACCTTGATAGCCCATTCTTGTGAAAGAAAATTTAAAATTTTTATAAGATAAGTAAGTAAAAACCAGCAAGGCAAAGATAAAATCCAAGCCAATGTTTGTGAAAAGATTCCCGTAAAAGCGAATAAAAATCCAGACCCAAGAATATACGGCAAAAGAGGAACTATCAAGATGTTGCTAATCGGCGCAATTAAAGAAATATAACCAAAATTATAAATTAAAATAGGCAGAGTAAAAATCTGGGCCGCTAAAGTCATTGCTAAAACATTTCTAAATTGAAAAATATTAGGAATTCTCCTAAACCATTTTTGAAAAACAGGCGCGAAATAAATTATGCCGATTATTGCTAAAAATGACAATTGGAAACCAATATCGTTTACTAAAAGCAAAGGGTTTAACGCGAGCATTATTGTTGCCGCGGTTATTATAGCGCGAGAGCTAAAAGATTTTCGACCAAAATTTTGTCCAATGAGAAACAATATACCCATTATTCCAGCGCGAACCGCGGAAGCCTGAAACCCAATCATTCCAATAAACAAAATAATTAAAATTGAGGTAAGATAAAAAGCAAATTGCCTCCATAACCCTAGCCCAATCAGAAGACTCATTAAAATTGTGGTTAAAATAGCAATATGCATTCCAGACACGCAAGTAATATGCCTTAATCCAACAATATTTAGCTTGTTTTTCAATTCATCCGAGAGCCTGCTTTTATCTCCAAAAAGCATAGCTCCTAAAATTGAACTTTGCGGAGGAGAAAGATTGCTGTAAACGATTTCTCTTAATCTTGCCTTAAAATCTAAAATTTTTCTACGGATTAATAGTGTTATTCTCTGAGAATTCGCTTCTTCCAATAATTCAATCTGGGGCTGGCGAACAATAGAATAAATCCCTTTCTTGCTTAAGAAATTTTTATAGTTAAAATCTTCAAAAACAGGAGGGTTTTCTAAACTTCCTTTAACTTTTAATTTATCTCCATAACGATATTCAGGGTAACGGTTAGTAAAAAGTAAAACATTTCCAATTTTATCTTTGTTTTCAGAATAACTAAAGTCAACCCCATCAATGCTATTAACCCTAAAAACTATTTGAACGCTATTTTCTCTAACATCAGGTTCTGCAACTATTGTTCCTGTTAAAACAAAGCTGTTTTTTGAATTATTGTATTGCCTTAACGCATTCTCAATAATTCTTGATTCAGCCGAACTATGTAACCATATCCCGGAAGATAAAAAAATTAAACAAAATCCGATTAAAACTATTTTTTTCTGCTTCCCAAAAACAGAAATTAAAATTATTGCCGAGATAAATCCAAAAACCACAAACAAAAAACCCAGTCTTAATAACTGGGCGTTTATGATTATTGAATTTAAAAAAATCCCAAAAATAAATGAAAAGCAAAAATAAAAAAAAATTTTGGATTTTGACATTTCTTAAAACCCAGTAGCGATAACAGTTACTTTAATCTCTCCTTTTTTTAATTTTTCGTTTTGAATCGCTCCAAAAATTATTTTTGCGGCTAAAGAAACTTCTTCTGTAATAATTTTTGCGACTTCATCCACTTCAGAGAGACTGACGTCTTCATTTCCAGAAACATTAAACAAAATACCTTTCGCGCCCTTGCAAGAGATATCAAGTAAAGGAGAATTAAGAGCCATTTTGGCGGCTATTTTAGCTCGTTCAGGACCACTGGCTTTTCCTATTCCAAACAAAGCAGAACCTGAATTTTTCATAATTGCCTTAACATCCGCAAAATCAATATTTATTATTCCCGGTAAAATAATTAAATCGGAAATTCCTTGCACGGCTTGTCTTAATATTTCATCGCAAAGCCAAAAGGCTTCCAAAACAGTAATTTTTTCTTCTGCGATCGAGAGTAGTTTGTCGTTTGAAATAGCAATTAAGGTATCAACCTTTGCTTTTAGTTTCTTCTCGCTACTTCCAGCGATTTCGGCTCTCTGAATTCCTTCAAAGGAAAAAGGCTTTGTTACCACAGCAATCGTTAAAGCGCCTAAACTTTTGGCAATCTGCGCGACAACCGGAGACGCCCCTGAACCGCATCCGCCACCCAATCCACAAGCAATAAAAATCATATCCGCTCCTTTTAAGGCTTCTTTGATTTCGTCTTTTTGTTCTTCTGCCGCCTCCCTGCCAACTTCAGGATCCATGCCTGTGCCCAAACCTTTTGTCAGTTTTTTCCCAATTTGGATTATTTTATGAGCCTTGGTTGGCTGTAAGTCCTGAATATCAGCGTTTAAAGCAATTAATTCAACTCCTTTAATATTACATTTCATCATCCGAGAAATAGCGTTTGTTCCAGAACCGCCTATTCCAACAACTTTTATTTTTGTATCCATAATATTTATTATATCTAATAATTGCCACGGAAATAAACCGACCTAAGGAATAAAAACCCTTAAAACTCTTTTAAGCTTGTCTTTTATGCCCCCCGGAGCCCAGACTGACCCTTCTTCGCCTTCTATTTCGTCCGCTTCTAAAACTAAACCATAAAGCGTTGACAACGCTGGATCCTCTTGAAACGCAGGGATTTCTTTTGAAATTCCTATTCTGCAAGGTAATTTTAGTTCTTTTTTCGTTAGTCCTATAATTCCCGGCATTTTTGCGCCGCCGCCTGTTAAAATTATACCTGCTGGGAGCAATCCTTGACGCGCTATTTTTTTTAAATCTTTATTCGCTAAATCAAAAATATCAGATACCCTAGCTTCAATAATTTCGGTTAATTTTTTGGTTGAAAGAACAAGTTCTTCATTTTCGTCCCCTATTTCAATCTCTTTACGAAAAGGTTTAATTTTTATTTTTTTATCAATTCTTTTAGTTTTGCCCAAAGCGTTAAAACAGCTTCCAAATTCTATTTTAATCTTTTCGGCAGTATCAATGTCTGTCTTAAGGCAAGTGGCCAAATCGTCCGTAATATGGCCGGAACCAATTGGAAAAACAGATGAATGAATCAACATTCCTTCTTCAAACACAGCCATATCAGTAGTTCTGGCCCCAATATCTAAAACGCAAACCCCTAATTCCCCTTCTCTGGCAGAGATTACCGCGCGCGAACTCGCTAACGGAGACGGAATTAATTTGTGAAATTTAACACCCGTATCTGCAATTGCTTGAGTAGAATTTCTTAAATAAGGTGCAAATCCACACAAAACCAAGATAGACGCTTCTAACCTTACGCCATGCATACCAACAGCGTCTTTGACTCCTCCTTCTCCGTCAATAATAAATTCTTTCGGAAAAATATCTATGATTTGTTTATTCGGAGGCAAAGAAAATGTTTCTGCGGCTCGCAACGCTCTATCAACATCTTCTTCTGAAATGTTTTGATCCGCGCGCGAAACAGAAATCAATCCCCTAGAGGATGTGCAAAATATGTGACTTCCTCCAACGCTTGCGTAAATCTCGTTTATTTTTTTTCCTGATCCTTCTTCAGCTTTTTTAATTAAAGATGAAACAATTTCTGAAACTTTTAAAATATCGACAACAACCCCTTTTCTAACACCGAAAGAGGGTTCCGCGCCTTGCCATAAAATTTCAAAACCCGAACCATTGGTTTTTTTAAGAACAGAAAGAATTTTTATAGATCCTGAACCAATATCCAAAACAGTAATAATTTTAGATTTTGACATATTTATAGTTTAAGGATAATCGCTAGTTAATAAGCATTAATCAGTGGCCAGTAATTAGTGATCAGTGATTATTAATCATTGACCAGTGACCAATAAGCGCTAATTAAGGCTGAAAATATTTTAAATTGAAGAAAGATAAAATTGTTCTTTTTCTCTCATTTTTTCCGCTTCAGCTTCTGATTCCTCGTGAACATATCCCAAAAGATGCAAAACTCCATGTATTAAAACCCAAGACAGTTCTTTTTTGAATTCTAAATTATTTCTTTTCGCGTTTTTTTTAACTTCTCTCAAGCAAATAACTATTTCTCCTAATTCTTCTTGAGCGCTAATTTTTTGCGCAAAATCAATTTGCGGATTTTTGCCAAAAGAAAGAACATCTGTAGCTCGATTTTTATTACGATATTTCTTATTTAATTTCCTAATTCTTGCTTTTCCAACCAGAACGATAGATAGATAAAAATCTTTCTTATTTTCTCCTTTAAGAACGATTTCCGCGACATTTTTCAAAAATTCTTCGTCAACAGAATTTGTGGTTAGGTTGTTAATTTCAATCATTTTTTTCGGTTCACTAAAAACAAACCGTTATAATACTGCTTCTGTTTTAGGTTCTTCTCTGTTTTCTACGTTTATTTCTTTTAACTTTTCGTAGATTAAAAAGTAAAAAACTAAATTAAAGGGAACAATAAGCATATTAAGAAATATTCCGAAAAAAGGAATAACTCCAAGAATCAATGTCGCTGTTAAGATAATAACATTAAAAACAAAAAATTTCCAAAAAACAGACCACCAGCGCCCTTTTACTAACTGCTTGCTTCTTGCTAAAGCTTTTTTTCCTTTCTTATCTTCTGAAATAAAAACAATCAGCGCTAAGCTAAACCAAACACTCATAATTATCCCGGGGATTATAAAAAGTATAAATCCGCCAAGGGTAATTACGCCCACCAAGAAAGAAATCCAGAGATAAGAGAGGATCTTATGCCTTGCCAGCGCGAACAATTCTTTAACTTTAATTTGCGTTTCTCTTTCTTTGATTGCAATAAGCAAAGAAACGTTAATCAACAAATTAACAATAAGTATAGCAAGAAAAGAGAGAATAAAAATTAAAAGCAATCCAATTATAAAAGAAACAGATAAAGAGCTTAATAAGTCGTCGCCTAAAGATAAAAAACTTAAACCCAAAACAGAAAGGATTAAGGGGAAACCCATTGCAACCAAAGGAACAAATAAAAGAATAAGCGTTAAGACAAGAAAGGTTTTTATTTTATTCTTATAAATCGAAAGAGCTTCTTTCAGCAAGCTCCAGACACTTGGTAAAGAATAAGCATTCTGTGTAGAAGGGAATTGCGTTAATTTTTCGTCATTCATATTAAATTAATGATTAGTGATAATTGATAATTGATAATTGATTAATAATTAATGCTAATTGATTAGTTCACTGGCGTGACAACAAGTCTTTGGCTATTCTGCCTACAATCCCTGCTTCAGCTTTTCCAGCGACTTCTGCCATTGTTTTTTTAATAACAAGACCAATATCTTTAAGCGTATTGGCATTGGTTTCTATTATTTTCTGTGTAACGACCCTTTTAATCTCTTCTTCAGAAATTTGTTCTGGTAAATATTTCTCTAAAATTTTAACTTCGTTTTCTTCTTGCGTTGCCAATTCTGGGCGATTGCCTTTTTTAAATTCTAAAACCGCTTCTTTCCTTTTTTTAATTTCATAAAAAAGAAGTTGAATTATCTCTTGGTCGCTCAAAGCAAACTTCTCTTTTAGCTCCTCTTCGCTCACGTTAGGTTCCATTTTAATAATTTTGTATCTTTTCTCTTTCTCTTTGTTTAAAATAGACGCCAAAACAAGCCTTAAAACAGAACGCTCTTCTCCGTTCTTTCCTTTAATGGCTTTATTAAGATCTTCTTGAATTTCTTGTTTTAGCATACTCTTGTTTTATTTTTCCTGTTTTCTCAAGTTCTTTGTATTTTTGCGTTAATTCTTCTCTTCTTAAAGCAGTTCTTTTTTTCATTTGGTTGCTTTCTGGTCTCTTCTTGTAACGGATTTTTCTGGCTTGCAATAAAATTCCACTTCGTTTTATTCTTTTCGAAAAACGGCGGATTAAATTTTGAGATGTTTCTTTGTCTTGTTTTTGAATTTCGAGTGCCATAAATTGTATTTAACAAACATTGAACAATGAACGACAGAAATGAACAATGAACAATGATTGGTCGTTAATGGTTAATAATTAATGGTTTGGTTTTTTGCTAATTAAGTGCAAATGCAAATGATCTATTATCTGCCCCCCTCCTCTTCCAACATTAATTGTCAGTTTATAGTTCTGCTGTATTTTCTTTTCCTTTGCTATTTTCTTGGCAACTAAAAACATTTCTCCGATTAATTCTTTATCCTGATCTTCAAGATGATCTATTGAAGCAATGTGTTTCTTGGGAATAATCAAAATATGAATTGAAGCCATTGGGGCAATGTCTTTAAAAGCAAGAATAGTATCATCCTCATAAACGATATGAGCGCTTTTTTCTTTTTTCGCAATTTCACAAAAAATACAATTCTCCATAGTGTTCAAATATTATTTATATATTATAACGACGATTTTCTAATTTTTTTCTTCATCTCTTTCGCAACTTCGCTTAATTCCGTTGTTTCCTGCTTGCCCGTATCCATATTTCTAATTATAATCTTGTCCTGAACAGCTTCCTGTTGACCAAGAATCAAGGTATATTTCGCCCCAATCCTGTTGGCTCTATTTAATTGAACCTTTAAAGAATCCTTGCCAAAAGACTCTGCGACTTTTAAACCTGTCTTTCTAAAATCCTCAAGTAGTTTTAAGCTTTTTTTCTTCGCTAAGGCACCTAATTGAGATAAAAATATATCTGGTTGAGAAGAACCAGAAAGTTTTATCTCTTGAGTTTTCATCAAATTTACGATTCTTTCTACTCCAGCAGCTCCACCGCAAGCGGGAGTATCTTTTCCTCTCAAAAGTTTTACCAAATTATCATATCTTCCTCCTCCCAGCAAAGAGTTTTTAGAACCTTGGCTGTTTTCAAAAATTTCAAAAACAGTCCTAGTATAGTAATCCAAACCTCTTACCAGATAAGGATTAAGACTATATGGTATTTCAATTTCGTCCATAAACTCTAAAACCTCTTTAAAGTGTTTATGACATTCTTCGCAAAGATGGTCAATGATTTGCGGAGATTCTTTTATGATTTCTTGACATTTTTCTTTTTTGCAATCCAAAACCCTAAGAACGTTTTCTTTAATTCTTTTTTTACAATCGGCACACAAAAAATTTTTCTTCGGTTTTAAGTAATTTCTTAAAAGTTTTTTATAATACGAACGACATTTTTCATCTCCGATGCTATTAACTTCTACTGTTAAATCTTTTAACTTAAGCTCCTTTAAAACATTATAGAAAATTTGAATAATTTGAGCGTCTATTACAGCGCTTTTTTCTCCGAAAATTTCAAATCCAAATTGCCAAAACTGCCTATATCTATCTGCTTGAGGATGTTCATAGCGAAAAAATGGACCAAAATACCAAAGTTTTAATGGTTGCGGCCTGACATTCATCCCGTTTTCGATATAAGCCCTAACGACCGACGCTGTCCCCTCTGGCCTAAGACAGAGATTATCTCCTCCTTTTGTTTTGAAACTATACATTTGTTTCTGCACAATATCTGTTGCCAAGCCAACTCCTCCAGAAAAAAGTTCTTGATCTTCAAGAATCGGAGTATCAATTTTTCCAAATCCATAAAAATCAGCAATATCTGAAACTACGGCATAAATTTTCTTAAAGTATTTTTGATTTTCTGGTAAAATATCATGCATTCCTGTAGGAGCCTGAAATTTAGGTTTTTTCATATATAATATAAAAATAATTAGCCAATTTGTTATTAATAAGACGGCGTTTCAAACTTTTTTATGTCGTTTATGGGCCAAGCCCTTAAGAAAACCTTGCCAATAATCTCTTCTTCGTTTAAAACCCCGAACACCCTAGAATCTTTAGAAAAAGACCGGTTATCTCCTAAAACAAAATATTCGCCTTTATTAAGAGTTACCGAAATATCTCCAGATGTTCTCAAGAAAAGGGAGAGATAATCAGATTCGTCTAAAATTTGTTTTTGGCCATCTTTATAAATTGTAATTTTTCCTTCTTTGATTTCAATCGTTTCTTCGGGCAAACCAATAATTCTTTTGATTAAACGGCTTTTAGCAAATCCGCTAATAGATTTTTCTGTATGGTTAAAAACGACAATATCTCCTCTCGCAGGACTTTTAAAACGATAAGAAAGCTCGTCAACAATTAAATAATCACCATCTTCAAAATTAGGACTCATTGATTCGCCTTTAACTAAAAATGGCTGGAATAAAAAATATCTAATCGGAATTACGATTGCTAAAGCTATAACAGCTATTTTAAAAATCTCCCAAGTAAAAAATAATATTTTTTTCATAATATTTCGTATATTCTAACAAGTTTTTTCTCTTTTAGCAAGAGAAGTGATATAATAAATTAACGAACAATGAACAATAAAAAATCTTTATATGTTTAAATACTGATATGTATGGTAAGCAATGTTTTCAGATAACTTTCGCTTAGTAACTAAGCATGGTTCCCGCCCTATGGCGGGATTAGTCGCCAAAAATGTAGCTAATCAAACCGCGCAGGGGTTTGAACTAGCAACAGCTGAAAATATTGTTTACCACATATGTATAAATATTTAAATGTTAATATAATTATATTATGATTTTAATTGTTGGACTCGGTAATCCGGGTGAAAAATACAAAAAAACAAGACATAATATTGGATTTCAAGTTATTGATGAGTTTTCAAAAAGGAATAACTTCCCTGAATTTGAAACGTCTCAAAAATTTCAAGCTTTGTTTTCTGAAAAAGCGCTTTTCCGCAAAAAAACAATAATTGTAAAGCCGCAAACATTTATGAATGAATCTGGAAAAGCAATTAGGAAAATAATCAGCTTTAAATTGCCAGTCGTTAACAAAGCCGCGATTAATAAATTTTCAAACGAAAACCTAATAATTATCCATGACGATATAGATATTTCGCTTGGCAAAATCCGAATTGCGCAAGACAGGAATTCCGCTGGACACAAAGGCATAGAATCTATCATAAAAGAGATTGGAACAAAAAATTTCACAAGATTTAGGGTTGGCATTCGCCCCGAAGCTGTTAGCGACTTCGGAGTTGAAAAATTCGTTATCCAAAAATTTAACGAAAATGAAAAAGAAATTATAGAAGGCGTGATCAAAAAAACAATTGACGCATTAGAGACATATTTAAAACAAGGAATTGAAAAGGCAATGGATAAATATAATTAAAGATTAAAGGAGGATGCAGGCAGACATAAACAGAATAACAATAGAAAATAATAATTATCCAAAATTATTAAAGAAAATAAAAAAAGCGCCCCAAACGCTTTATTTTAAAGGAAAAATATATCCAAACGAAACCTGCTTCGCAATTGTTGGCACAAGAAGATTCTCTGCTTATGGTAAAGAAACAACCATAAAAATAACTCAAGGATTATTAAAGTCTAATCTCACTATTGTGAGCGGCTTAGCTCCAGGAATTGATACTTACGCGCATACGACAGCGGTTAAAGAAAAAAAAAGAACAATCGCGGTTCTTGGAACCGGTTTAGACAAAAAAAGCATCTATCCAAAAGAAAATATCCAACTATCTGAAGAAATACTCAAAACAGGCGGCTGTCTTATGTCAGAATACCCTCCCGGAACCTCTGGCACGCGCTTTACTTTTCCTGAAAGAAATCGTATCATTTCAGGGTTATCACAAGGAGTTTTAGTAGTTGAAGCTAAAATTAAAAGTGGTTCTTTAATCACAGCCAATTATGGATTTTCTCAAAACAGAAAAATATTTGCGATACCAGGCTCTATTTACGCCTTAAATTCTCAAGGCCCTCATTTTCTAATCAAAAAAGGGGCTAAATTAGTTGACAACGCTAATGATATTTTGCAAGAATTAAACCTACCAAGCTTAGAACGAATTCAAAGCGAGACGCAAAAAGCCGAAAACCTTGAGCAAAGATTGATATTAAATGCCTTGCAACAAGAAGCATTAGAGATTGATAAGATTATTGAAAAAACAAAATTAAGTCCAGCCACAACGGCAAGCGCGCTTATAGTTTTAGAAATGAAGGGAAAAATTAAAAATCTAGGCGGAAATACATACACGCTCTGGCAAAGTAATGAACAATGAACAATGAACAATGAATAATGATCAGTTATCCCGTCTTCGCTCCGCCAAAGCCCTGGCAAAGACGAGCTTTGCTAAAGCTACGGCGTGGCAAGCAATGATCAGTTCTGTAAGAATCTGTAAGAGTCAGAATCTGTAGGAGTCAGACTCCTACAGAGACAATTCCCCTCTTAAAAACCTTGTGTAGGAGTCAGACTCCTACAAAACTCCTACAAAATGTTAAAAATTATACATAATTATGAAACTCATTATAGTGGAAAGCCCAACAAAATCTAAAACAATTGAAAAATTTTTAGGTTCGGAATATTCAGTGCTTTCGTCTTTTGGGCATACACGCGATTTACCTAAAAGTGAGATTGGAATTGATTTTGAAAATAACCTTAAGCCAAAATACATTATTCCTCTAAAAGCAAGAAAAACCGTACGCGCGTTAAAAGAAAAAGCCCAAAAAGCCGAAACCATTATACTCGCAAGCGATGAAGATAGAGAGGGAGAAGCAATTGCCTGGCATCTTGTTCAATCTTTAGAATTAGATAAAACCAAAAAAGGAAATAAAAAAAGTAAAAATTATGAAAGAATCGCTTTTCATGAGATTACCAAAACAGCCATTGAACAAGCTCTTAAAAATCCCAGAGAAATTAATCAGAATTTAGTTGACGCGCAACAAGCGCGCCGAATTTTAGATAGAATTGTCGGATACAAACTTTCCCCATTTCTGTGGAAAAAGGTCGCACGAAATCTGTCGGCCGGAAGAGTTCAGTCTATTGTTGTTAAATTAGTTGTTGACAGAGAAAAAGAAATTAAAGATTTCAGACCAATAGAATATTGGAGCATTGAAGCTTTGCTTAAAAAACAAGATGGCGCTCAAGTTAAAATTAATGATGTTGAGTTTAACTCCTTGCTTATCAAGAAAAACAATAAAGCCATATCAAAATTTGATATTAAAGATAAAAAACAAGCAGATAAAATTTTAGAAGATTTACGAAATTCCAGATACGCAATTAAAAAAATAGAAAAAAAAGAAATAAGAAGAAGTCCTTTGCCACCTTTTACGACAAGCACGCTCCAACAAGAAGCTTGGAAAAGATTAAGATTTCCCGCAAAATTTACAATGGGAGTCGCTCAAAAATTATACGAGAAAGGATTCATCACTTACCATAGAACAGATTCCCTGAACCTTTCCCAACAATCTTTATTTGCCGTAAAAAAATTTATAGAAAAAGATTTTGGTAAAAAATATTGGGCTGGCTTCTTCAGGAAATATAAAGCAAAATCAAGAGCCCAAGAAGCCCATGAAGCAATCAGGCCAACTTTTCCAGATAAAACCCCAGATGGATTAAAAGACAAGGCAAAACTAGACAACAATCAAAACAAACTCTATGATCTTATCTGGCGTAGATTCACCGCGTCTCAAATGGCTCAAGCTATTTTTGATTCTACGAGCGTAGAAATTGAAGCAACAAATATTGAAAAAAAATCAACCAATAAATACATTTTTAAAGTCAATGGACAAATGTTAAAATTTAATGGATTTTTGAAAGTTTACCCTATTAAATTTAAAGAAAATGAGCTACCATCATTAGGGGAAAAGGAAGTTTTAAGATTAATAAAACTTTCATCTTTAGAACACTTTACGCAACCACCTGCTAGGTACAATGAAGCAACCTTAATTAAAGCTTTGGAAGAAAACGGAATTGGCAGACCATCAACTTACGCTCCAGTATTATCAACAGTTCAAGCAAGAAATTATATTGAAAAAGACGAACAAAAAAAATTCAAGCCAACTGAAATAGGATTGATAGTTAATGATATGCTTGTAAAGCATTTCCCTAACATTGTAGATATTAAATTTACAGCTAATATGGAAGAAGATTTAGATAAAATCGCTTCGGGTGAACAAAAATGGGTAAAAGTTTGCGAAACTTTCTATAGACCATTTGAAAAAAACCTTGCGGAAAAATACAAAGAAGTTGAGAAAAAAGATATCACAGACAAACCAACTAACAAAAAATGCCCTAAGTGCGGAGCGCCTTTATTGATTAAATTAGGCAAGTTTGGAAAATTTTACGCTTGCTCTAAATTTCCTAAATGTAGATACACTGAATCACTCAAAGAAAATTCTTTAAAAATAAAATGCCCAAAATGCAATAAAGGTAATATTGTTGAAAAAAGAACCAAAAAGGGAAAAATATTTTACGGATGCGATCAATTTCCAAAATGTGATTTTGCTTTATGGGATAAGCCAACAGGAGAAAAATGCCCTGAATGCGGTTCTCTCTTGATTCAAAAAGGGAAAAAAATAAAATGCTCTAACAAAAATTGTCTTTTTGAAAAAAATGTGACAAAGTGATCAATGCATATAGTTATCTCGGCAACTATGCCGGAGTGGTGAAACTTGGTAAACACGCGGCACTCAAAATGCCGTGGGCGTAAGCCCTTGAGGGTTCAAATCCCTCTTCCGGCACATGCAAGGATATTTTCATGTTACTCGTCTTAATAAAAATAAAAATCTGCAATCATATATTATAGGGTTGGCTATTGGTGATGGCAATCTTTCCAACTCAAACGGCAAAGCAACTCGCTTAAGGATTACTTGTGATACAAAATACCCTTTACTTATCCAAAAAATTATTAATAATTTAAAATTATTACTACCCGACAATAAAGTAAGTATCGTTGAACGCAAAGACGCTTGTATCGATATCAGTGTCTTTTCAAATCATTTAGAAAAACTGCTTGGCTGGAAAGCTAAAAATGTATCAAAATTTTTAGATTTAATATGCCCAGAAAAGAAATAAAATTTTCTGTGGTATTATTTACATTATTAAAAATTTACATGGATCCCCTCCTCACCCGATAAAATGAGACAATAGGTCCCACCCGCGGCACATATATTTTTAAAAAAATTTTACAGATTATTTTTTTACAGAAATTCTTTGGGATTTCTGTTTTTATTTTTGCGCAAATTGACTTTTTTAAGAATTATGGCAATATAAAAATCAGCTAAAAGAATAACACAATGTTATTTTTTGTTAAAAATTTAATAAAAAAAGGAGGTATTGTTATGGAACATTCAAATCGTTTTAATTCTTATAAAAATAGCGAAGGTAGAACCGGAAAAAATCAGATAGTAGAATTCACTCATCCTATTGATGTAAACGCAGAGCAGGTTAAAGATTTTTTACAGACGAATATCCGCACGATTAATATTCCAACTACCAAACAAGTGAATGTGGGTCATGGCGCTTATAGCCAATATAGCCGTTATGAAATCACGCAACACGATTATGCTGGCGGTATGACGGGCTATATTGAACT
The DNA here is from genome assembly GCA_964469955.1 of uncultured Candidatus Saccharibacteria bacterium. Lineage (GTDB taxonomy): Bacteria > Patescibacteriota > Minisyncoccia > Minisyncoccales > GWA2-38-27 > CAYXZK01. The sequence continues at coordinate 20,430 of CAYXZK010000005.1, forward strand.
TTTAGAAATCAAGAATCCACCCGATAATCGCTGTGGCATTATTATTAATGAATATATGGACAACTTTACTGAATGGGAAACGCTTGAAAATGCTCGCGCCGCTTTTAAGAAATATTGGGCATGGCGTAGTACTAATTCTTACAAGCTTCTTGGTTTTAAACGCCAAGTTGTCTGCGAAGCTCTTACTCCATGGTTTTATGCTATTGGAGACGAAGAACTCATTGGCGATTATGTTCTTCCCAAAAATCTGCAAGATGACCCAGTATATCGTCTTGGAAAAAAATTTGTTGTTTTTGACAATGATTTACCAGTAATAAAAACCTGTATAGGCACATGCCTAAGAAGGGAAGAGCGGTCCTATTATCCTCATGAAGAATACGAATATCGCACTGTTTATTGGGATGATGGCAGCGTTTGGAAAGAAGAGCTTACTTCTGGCAAAGCTCTGCCCCGACCCTTAGAACAAGGTGAAATGTGGATAACGGAAGCAATCCAGCAATTCAAGCAATTGCTTGCTGGTAAAAGAACAGAATTTAATATTAATTTTACCAACAATAATAAATTTGTTGGCAAATTAGTAACAAACAAGAAAATGTTCCTTTGCGCAGAGGGCGATTATCTTTTAGTTGTCAAACTTAAGGTTGAGAAAAACCCTTTAGAGGGATGGGTTACTGATTTTAATCCCACGCAGGAAGCTCCTAATGTCATACAGTATGTTACTCAACGCTTCGCGCAAAACGAAAAAGAAGTTGAGTGGATTAAGGTCAAACAACGGAAGGTAAAAAAGGGAGGCAAGAAATGGTCAGGTGTCTTTCTCTATTCCTCTCCTTAATTCAAAATAAGTAATTCAGCCACGAATAGTTTTTACACTAAAAACTATCCGTGGCTTTTTTTATAAAAACAATAAAAAATTTAATATCAAATTTAAAAATTTTGTTTGTAAAATTTATTGTAATTAGTTAATATTAATTAATAGAAAAATGAAGCGAAAAAAATTCTCTAATATCGTATTCGTCCTTTTCGTGATTGCGATTATTGGCACAATCTTTTATTTAAACTTAAATCAAGAAGAAAAAGAACCTCTTGGCAAGCAAGCGCAAAACTCCTTTTTTACAGAAGAGGAAGAAGAAAATTCGAAGATAGCTAATATTGATTGGGAAGACTTAATTCCAGAGATTCAAATAATTATTGACGAACAATTACACAAAGGAATGAAGATTGAAACAATGCGACCCATTAGGATTGCTGAAGAAAAAGATATCACTGGAAACGGATTGCCAGAAGCGCTTGTTTATTTAGGCACAGGTGGAGCCGCGACAGATTCTTTTACTTTAGTTAGAATTGAAAAAAATAAACCAGTTATAGCAGAATTTAGAGAAAGAAATGGCAATGTTTCTTTTCTTACTTTTTTGTCAGGCACTGGTGGTTCTGGAAGATATGGATTAGACGTCGCAATGATTGAAAAAGAAAACGCAATTTGTTCAACCAGTTTTCTGGCCTATCAAAACGAAAGCGACTATTGCCGCGCCGAAGCATATCAATGGAATCCGCAGACTAAAATTTTTGAATTCAATCCGGATTTAAGTACTGAAATTGAAAAAGAGTATTGTTCAAATCTTTGCGCCAGTATACCATCAGGTTTAGAAGAATACTTTCAAAAGGTTTGCAAGTAAACGATAAAAACATATAAGACAGACCAAAACAAAAATGCCTCAAATGAGGCATTTTTTGTTAATTTACGCTAATTTTCTAGATGTTATGAAATATAAAAAATGACGAATTTAGAATATAAAAAATTAAAAAAAATTATGGAATTATCGTTCTTGCTATTTCCGCAAAAATTGCCCTCATACTACCTTTTTTTAATTCATGAACGAACTCGTCCATTTTTATAGAGGGATTTTTATTAAAAATTATATTAACTATAGCTGTTAAATCTTTTTTCGAAAAGGGGGTAATATTAATTTTAAACGGATCTCGAGAAAATTTTTCATTATTGTATAACGCTAAAAATAAATTCTCTTTTCTTACTGGCCCATTTGGATTATGTATTACTGTCTTCATTTCCGTTATATCTGAAATCGAAAATACTCTGTTCCGGAAAAAATGATTATAAAAAATTGTATCTTCCATAACAATAATCTCGTATGAATTAATATATCGATACATAAAAACCAGTATAAGAACCGTCACAATAATTATAACAATAGATGACCCAAAACTAAATGAACCTCCTGGATTAAGGTCATAATGAATAAATATAATTGCCTCACCAACAACAGGCAAAGTCATTAAAAAGATAAGTAACTTTAACCTAAATTTTCCTCTAGCAATATACGGCAATGAATAATTTTCTTCGCTATTTTGGTATTTCATCTTGGTTTCTTAAAATCGAGTTTTGAGTATTTTCCAGATTTTATTTATTAATAAGCCCGAAAGGATTCCGATAATTGCTCCTGCTAAGATATCTAACGGCCAATGGATGCCACAGAAAATTCTGGCTAAAGAAATTAAAAGCGCGAATACAAAAAAGAAAATACCTGTTTTCTTGTTATATAAAAAAACAAGCGTAGCTATGGCGAAAAAGAAAGCGGCGTGACCAGAAGGAAAAGAAGCCGCGTCATGGGTGATAAGCAAATTAACATTATTATTAACAAATGGTCTTGGCCTTGCCCAAAACCAACGAATGGCTTCTACAACAATCAGTCTTGAAAAAAAGGCAGACCCAAGCGCAAGAATAACCATTTGCCAATATTTATGAAATTTTATAAACAAAAATACAAACAAAGAAGCAACTACGATATATTGAAAATATTCAGCTAGAAAAATGGCTAAATTGTCTAACAAAGACCATTTTAAAGCAAATTTATTAATCAGTGTGAAAAAATACAAATCCATTGCCTTAGATTAAAAACTATTCAATGTTACTAAGTTTTGAAGCAGAGAAGCGACTGTCATAGGCCCAACTCCACCTGGGACCGGAGCTATAAAACTAGCTTTTTTAGAAACGCTTTTAATATCAATATCCCCTATTAATTTATCACCTTGCTGACAAGTTCCAGCATCAATCAAAATTGCTCCTTTTTTTATCATTTTACCTGTAATAAGATTGGGTTTGCCTGTTCCAGAAATTATGATATCGGCATTTTTAGTAAAAAAAGAAATATTCTTAACAAACTTATCAACAACTATTACTGCAGACTTTTCTCTTAATAACCAAACAGTAGCAGGATATCCAACTAGCCTGCCTGCTCCAACCACAACAACATTTTTACCCCGTAATGTTACTTTATACTCTTTTAAAAGATTGCTAATACCTTGAACAGTTGGAGGCAGAATAGGCGAAACCCCACTATAAAATTTACCTATGCCTATTTCAGAGAGAACATCTATGTCTTTTTTAAAAGATATCAAGTTAAAAACCTCTTGAGAATCTAAGCGTTGTGGTAAAGGAAGCTGAAGAACTATTCCGGAAATAGAATGATTCCTATCAATTTTTTTGATTTCTCTTTTAAGCTCTATTAACTTGGTCTTTGCGGTAAAGTTGAATAATTGAAAATCAATTCCTGTCTTTTCGCACGCTTTCTGTTTTTCACGCGCAAAGATTTCAGAAACTTTATTATTTCCAACTAAAACTACTCCTAATTTTAATCTTAGTTTTTTTGCTTTTATTTTGTTTTCAAGATTTCTTAGAATCTTTTTAGATAATTTTTTACCATCTAAAAATTGCATACTCTTCATTATTTAGGTAAAGAAAATTTTTTACAAAGTTCCTCAACCTCTTTTTTAACTTTTAGATAAGATTTCGGCTTAGCGATAACTCTATTGATAAAAGAAGCAATAGTTTTCATTTCTTTTTCCTTCATTCCTCTAGTTGTTAAGGCAGGTGTTCCTAATCTAATACCAGAAGGGTTAAAGGCAGAATTAGTATCAAATGGAATCGTGTTTTTATTAACCGTAATACCTGCTTTTTCCAATCTATCTTGAGCTTCTTGGCCTGAAACCTTTTTGTTTCTTAAATCAATTAAAATTAAATGATTTTCAGTTCCGCCTGTTACTAAATTAAAGCCATATTTTAAAAGTTCTGAAGCTAATATCGCGGAATTCTTAACAACTTGTTTCCCATATTTTTTAAAATCAGGTTGAGACGCTTCTTGCAAGCAAACTGCTATGGCGGCAATATTGTTTTCATGCGGCCCTCCTTGCAAACCCGGAAAAACAGCTTGGTCAATTTTTTTAATAAGATTTGCGTCTTTTTGGATCCCCTTTTTTGTAATCATTATTATCCCACCCCTAGGTCCCCGTAGAGTTTTATGAGTAGTGGTTGAAATTATATGGACGTAAGGCGCAGGACTCGGATGAACCCCAGCAACAATTAAACCAGCGATGTGGGAAATATCAGCAGCCAAATAAGCTTCAACAGATTCGGCAATCTTAGCTAATTTCTCCCAATCAAAAATCCGCGGATAAGCAGTTGCCCCAATCCAGATAAGCTTTGGTTTTGCTTTTTGGGCTAATGCTTCTATGTCTTTATAATTAAAAAGATTTGTTTTTTGGTCAAGGCCATATTGCATTGAATTATAGTATTTAGCAGAAAAATTTACTTTCCACCCATGCGTCAGGTGTCCTCCATCTAAAAGAGACATTCCCATTACAGTATCTCTTGGATTGCAAACGGCGAAATAAACCGCTTGATTAGCAGGCGAACCAGAATAAGGCTGAACATTCGCGTAAGAAACTTTAAATAATTTCTTGGCTCGTTGTTGGCAAAGAGTTTCTATTCTATCGTAAAATTCCAACCCAGCGTAATATCTTTTGCCGGGATAGCCTTCAGCGTATTTATCGGTTAAAACTGAACTCAAAACAGACCTAACCGCTGAAGACGTATGGTTTTCAGAAGGAATCATTTCCAAAGTTGTTTTTTGCCTTTTTTCTTCTTTTTCTATTAATTCCGCGATTTTAGGATCAATTTTTTGAATATTCATTGTTTCTTAGTTTAAAATTATATATTTTTAGATAAGAACGAATTAAAACTTTGAAATGTGAACATCTTCTTATTTTCTTAAAATTTTTGGTTTTTTCTCGCTAAAATCAATAATAGTTGAAGGAAGATTTTCTGGTAGATTTCCAGCGTCTAACACCAAATCCGGTTTTATTTCCTGTTCTTCAAATTGTTTTAAAATATCCTCGATTTTTGTTGAAGAATTCTTGCCAGAAACATTAGCAGAGGTTCCGATTAATGGTTTATTGATTTTTTCAATTATTTGAAGAATCAATTTGTGGTTCGGAATTCTTAAGGCAACTGTTTTCTTTTTGCCAAATAATAACTTAGACAAACCAGATTTCTCTTTTTTGTTCAAAACCAGTGTTATTTTTCCAGGCCAAATCTCTCTTAAAAGTTTTTCTATCTTCTTATCTATCTTAGCTATTCTTTTCGCCATTTCTATATCTTTTACGAAAACAGGCATTGCCTTTCTCTTGTCTCTCTGTTTTATTTCATAAATTTTTTCAACAGCTTTGTCGTTTCCAGCGTCCGCCAAAAGACCATAAACAGTATCTGTTGGAGAAACTACAACCTGTCCTCTTTCTAAGAATTTTGCTGCTCTTTCGACAGAGTCCCTAGCCCTAAAAGAAATAGTTTCAAAACGTTTTTGTTTCCAGAAAAAATTTTTAAATTTTTTAAAAGACTTTAAAAAATAAGAAATCCTAATAACATCAGCTGGATTGCCAAAATCCAACCAATAATCTTTTATGGTTTTAATTTTAACTTTTTTTTCTTTGGCTAAAAGATTAATCGCATCCGTAATTTCATACTCTCCTCTGGAGGATTTCTGGATTTTTTCTAATTTCTCAAATATTTCATATGTAAATTTATAGAGACCAACATTGATTAAATTTCCAACAAAATCTTTTGGCTTTTCTACGATTTTTTTTAAAAGGTCTTTATCACGTACAAGAACACCGTATTTTTCAGGGTTCTTATTGTAAACACCCGCTAAATAGTTGTACTTTCCATTTGTGTTAATTGCTTTTAGGTCTCGGGCAGAATAAAGATTATCTCCGCAAAGATAAACAAATTGGCTTTTTCCCACAATTTCTTCTTTGTTGTTGTTTTTAAAAGGACTCACGCACATTAAAGGACAAGCAGTGCCATATATTTTATTTTTAGGACCCAAAATTTCATACTGACTAACTATTCTAATTCTGTATTGGCTTTTTCGTAAACTTTTAAGAGGTGGTTTATATTTTGCCAAGAAATCTTTTATTAATTCTTGTTTATAACCAACAATTAAAGTCAAGTCTCTGTATCCAGCTAGAAAAAGATTGTCTAATAAATACGCCAAGAACGGCCTTTTCTTCACATTAATAAGGTGTTTTGGTTTGCCGTTGGTAAGGTGCAACATACGGGTTCCTTCTCCAGCCGCAGCTATCACAACTTTTTTTATTTTCATATTACAAAATTGATTATTTTTCCTGGAACAAAAATTGTTTTTTTAATCTCTCTTTTTCCGATGAATCGTATTATTTTCTCTTGGGATAAAACACTTTTTTCAACTTCTTCTTTAGAAACGCCTTCTTCTATTTCTATTGTAGCGCGGACTTTTCCGTTAATCTGAACAGCCAAAATTGAATTTCTCTCTTTTGTTAATTCTAGACTGTATTCAGGCCATTTCTGTTTATGAATGCTTCCCTTATAACCGCTTTTGTTCCAAATTTCCTCCGCAATATGCGGCGCAAAAGGAGTTAGTATCTTTAAGAATGATTTAAAATCTTTTTCGCTTAAAGCACTTATGTCTTCTTGCCAAATATTGGAAAATTCCATTAAGGAACTAATGGCTGTATTAAGCTTTAAGTTTTCAATGTTTTCTGAAACTTTTTTAATTGTTCTGTGAAGTAATTTTTCCAATTTAACAGAACTCTTCTTCTTATTTTCTTTTTTAATAAAAAATTCAGAACATATCTTCCAAATTTTATTTAAAAATCTTTCTATCCCTTTTATGCCTTTTGTGTCCCAAGGAATCATTTGTTCAAAAGGTCCCATAAACATTTCATAAATTCTCATAGCATCAGCCCCATAACTTTCCAAAACCTCGTTTGGGTTAATCACATTGCCTTTTGATTTTGACATTTTAATGCCTCCTTGTCCCAGAATTATTCCGTGCGAAGTTCTCTTCTTATAAGGTTCAGGTCCTATTGATTTTGGAACTAATCCAATGTCCCACAGAAATTTGTAAATAAAACGAGAATAAAGCAAATGCAAGGTGGTGTGCTCCATTCCTCCATTGTACCAATCAACAGGCATCCATTGTTTCAATAATTTTTGAGAAGCTAAATTTTTGTCGTTATTGGGATCGCAAAAACGAATATAATACCAATTAGAACCAGCCCAATTAGGCATAACATCGGTTTCTCTTTGAGCGTCTCCGCCACATCGCGGACATTTAACTTTAACCCAATTCTGGATTTTTGAAAGAGGTGATTCGCCTGAATCTGCTGGTTTATACTCTCTAACTTTAGGCAACTTAACTGGCAAATCTTTTTCTGGAACAGGCACCCAGCCACACCGCGCGCATTTAATCATGGGAATTGGCTCTCCCCAATAGCGTTGCCTTGAAAAAACCCAATCTCTTAATTTATAATTCACGCTTTTTTGAGCTAAACCCTTTTTTTCTAACCAATCTTGGATCCTCTGACGAGCATTTTTAGAATCTAAACCGCTAAAATTCCCAGAATTTATTAAGCTTCCTTCTCCTGCGTAAACTTTTTTAAAATTGTTTTTTGGGATTGTTTTCGAAACTTCTCTTCTGAACTCATCTTCTCCTTGGTATGGCTTGATAACTTCAAGAATGGGAAGATTTTGCTTTTGAGCGAAATCAAAATCTCTTTGATCGTGCGCAGGCACAGCCATAATTGCGCCTGTACCGTAATGGATCAGAACATAGTCAGCTATAAAAATGGGAACTTCTTTGTTATTAACAGGATTAATGGCTTTAACTCCTCTTAATTCTATGCCTTGCTTCTCCTTATTAAGACTAAGTCTATCTTTTTCTGTTCTCTCTTTTGCTTTTTTAATATAATCTTGAACATTTTTGTAGTTTTTAATTTGCTTTCCAATTTTTTCTATTAAAGGATGTTCTGGCGCCAGAACAAGATAAGTGCATCCAAACAAAGTGTCTGGCCTTGTTGTAAAGACAGAAAGCGTTAAATCCAAATTCAAGATTGAAAATTTTATTTCCACTCCTTGGCTCTTGCCAATCCATTCTTTTTGAGAGACCTTAACTCTTTCCGGATAATCAACTTTATCCAAATCTTTAATTAATCTTTCGGCGTATTTCGTTATCTTTAACATCCATTGCTCTTTTTCTTTTCTAACTACTTGCGCGCCGCAACGTTCGCAGCAACCGCTGATAACCTCTTCATTAGCTAAACCGATTTTACAAGAAGGGCACCAATTTATCGCTATTTTGGATTTATACGCCAAGCCTTTTTTAAAAAGCTGTAAAAATATAAATTGAGTCCATTTATAATAAGATGGATCTGTTGTATTGATTTCTCTACTCCAATCAAAAGAAAGGCCCAGTTTTTCCTGCTGTTTCTTGAAATTAACGCTATTTTTACGCGTAACAATGCTAGGATGAATACCTGTTTTAACAGCAAAATTTTCCGTCGGTAAACCAAAAGCGTCCCAACCCATAGGAAATAAAACATTCAGCCTTTGCATTCTTTTTTGGCGCGCCAATATATCTAAAGCCACGTAACTACGGCAATGGCCAACATGCAGGCCTTCGCCCGAAGGATAAGGAAATTCAACTAAGATATAATATTTTTTCTTTTTAGATTCGTTTGACGCTTGAAAAATTTTTTGTTTTTTCCAAAATTTTTGCCACTTTGGCTCAATTTTTTGTGGATTATATTTTTTGAAAATCATATAGTTGCGCGTGTCTAATTTATTATAATAACACAATTAAAACTTTTTAAAAAGCTGAATTCTTTCTAATCTAACATTCGCGTGGTTTATGTTTACGCCCAGCAGCCCATGTCCACTGGTAAATTCCGAATCTTTGCGAGTTGCCATTTAATAGATAATTTCTTATACTAAATGCCACAAAAAGCTATTTAACAAAAAAATAAAAGGAAAGGAGGATAAATGAACGATTTTAAGGAAAATTTGAAATTATTTCTTAGTAAAGCTAAAAATTTAGACACAGGGTTATACGCTAAAATCTCTGACCCCAAACAATTATATAAAATTTGGAAAAAAGCTTGTCCTGGAAGCAAACGAGAAAAAAGAATTGAGGATATATTGGTAGAAATATATTCTAAAATATCTAATGCTAAGCAATTGATAAAACTTTGGAGAGACGTTTCTGCCGAGGATAAACTCAGAGAAATCATTGAAGATAGATTAGTAGAAGTATGCTTTGAAATTTTTGATCCCGAAAAACTAAATGAACTTTGGGGGGAAACTTCTGCTAAAACTAAACCAGAAAAAATAATTAACAACAGGACAATAGAAGTAATTAGAGCTATTCCGCCCGATAATGCTCCAAAATGGTTTAAAGAAATTATTCTTGGCAAAAGGAAAATTCTCAAGTTCGCGCAAAACGAAATTGAAGAAAAAGCTCAAGAAATATATGAAAAAATATAATTCTTGAGCAGAAACTAAAGCTAAAACCAAGCTGTGAATATTATATATTCCACGGCTTTTTCTTTACTAATTTAACTATTCAATAATCTGTAGATTTGTAGATTTGTAAAGGATCGCACCCTTGCAAACTATTGTCGGCTATTGCATAGCCGACAATTATTCAACAACCTATTTAAGGTTATAAAATTTGACAAATAACCCATTTTATATTATATTACAAAAAGTTGTTTAACAAATAAAAAAAGAAAGGAGAAGCAAATGAATGAAACAGAAAAAATAAAGATTTTAATTCTTGAAGAAAAAGAACAGAATGGCAAGAATTTGTCGAATAATCTCTTTGCTGAGTTTTCAGGACGAGAAATTTCGGCCACTCAAGATACGGGAACAGTGGTTGATATGATTTCAAATTCCGAGATAGATCTAATAATTGCCGATGTTGATAAATTGGAATTATTAAGAATAGAAGAAAACTTCGATCTAATTAACTGGGTAAAGGATTATGCGCCGAAAAAAATTCCGATTGTTCTAATTGGCGATAGAGAGAACCCACCTGTGAAACATTTAGGAGAGATTTTTTTACAAAAACCTATTGATATGGATGAATTAGAAGGGTTAATAGAACACCTAATTTAAATTAAAGGGAGGAGAAATGAAAATCTTAGTGGTTGACGATGAAAAAGCCGTTAGAATACTTCTGGCGGAATATCTTAAAATGCAGGATTTCCCCTGCATTACGGCAAAGAACGGAAATGAAGCTGTAGAAAGTATTAAGCTTCATTCCTCTTTGGGATTCCCCTTTACGCTAGTCATTACAAATACTAAAATGCCCAAAATGGAAGGGGTTGAACTCGTAGAATGGATAAAAGACAATTATTCAATCCCAGTTATTTTAATGAGTGGTAATCCAGAGCCAAGGCATCGAGCAGATGCCTTCATTGGCAAACCTTTTGATTTTAAAGTGGTTAAGGCTTTAATTAAAACCTTAACCACATAACGCAAAAAGCCAGATAAAAATAAATATCTGGCTTTGCTATTTTTAGATTTGAAAAAGATTGCGCGCGTTTTGCGTAGTAATTTCAGCTATTTCGTTATAATCAACTCCTTTAATTTTAGCAATTTTTTCAGCTACATATTTAACAAACAAAGGCTCGTTCCGTTCTACGCCTGCTTCTGGAGGCGTTAAATAAGGAGCATCGGTTTCAATTAAAATTCTTTCCAAGGGCGTCTTTTGAATAACTTTATCTAAATTTAATTTAAAAATTATACCATTAAAACCGAGAAAAAATCCCATTTCTAAATACTTCTGCGCTTCACGCCATTTGCCTGTAAAACAATGGATTACACCTCTTTTCCCAAAACTGCTAGCAGCTTCAGGACGAAAATCTTTGAGAATTTTGATTAAATCTTGATGCGCTTTTCTGCAATGAAAAATTATTGGCAAATCCAGTTCTTGGGCAAGCTCTATTTGTTCTAAAAGGACCTGTTTTTGTTTTATTTTTAATAATTCTAATTCTTTTTCTGATTCAGGCGCGTAATAGTAATCAAGCCCTATTTCTCCAACAGCTTTAACTTTTTTTGATTGAGCTAATTGCCTATATTTCTCCTTATTGAAATCCTCTCCATTAATAACAAAATCACCTTCTTCGGGATCTGTCTTGAATTTAATAAATCCATTTTTTAAATGGATTGGATGTAAACCGATTGCTGAATAAATACCTGTTTTATATTGTTCAGCAATTTCTATTGTTTTTTTTGATGTTTGGTAATTCGTGCCAACATTTATTATTTCTAAATTGTTTTGTAAAGATTTTTGAATAACTTGATCCCAATCTTTATTAAACGCTTTGAAATTTAAATGAGCATGCGTGTCAATTAATCTCATATCCTGGGAAATAAAACTTTACTTTTTTTGTTTTTAATTTGTTGAATTATTTGCATTGATGTTTGAGGTAAAAAGGGTTCAAGCATTTGAGAGATATTGGTTAAAGCAATTAATAAATCATTGATAATTAGTAATTTGTTTTTTGTATCCTCCCAAGGCCTTTGTTCTTCAATATATTTATCGCAAAAACTGATTAATTTCCATATTTCAATTAACGCCTCGTTAAACTTAAAATTATCTAATGCTTTTTTATAATTTTTCCAAATTGTTTTAATTTCTTTGTTCATTAAATTTTGCGCTTTAACTTTTGGCGTTTTGGTTTTACTTGCCATTGTTATTACTCTTGCCACTAAATTTCCTAAGCCTGAAGCCAAATCCGCGTTATACCTTGCTTCAAATTTTTCATAAGTAAAATCGCCATCTTCTGTAGATAGAATTTCTCGCAAAAGATAATATCTAATTGGATCAGTCCCATATTTTCTATTTAATTCAAAAGGATCAATCACATTGCCTAACGATTTTGACATTTTCTGATGAGCAACGTTCACAAAACCATGTACTAAGATTTTCTTGGGCAACTTCAACCCAAGAGATAAAAGTAACGCAGGCCAAATCAAGGCATGGAACCTTAATATGTCTTTACCAATACAATGAACGTCAACTGGCCAATATTTTTCAAATTTATGGTTGTTTTCAGGGTAGCCAAGAGCTGAAATATAGTTTAAAAGAGCGTCTGCCCAAACATAAATTGTTTGAGTCGAATCTTCCGGGACCATTATGCCCCATTCCAATTTTGACCTTGTTCTTGAAAAACTTACATCTGTCAAACCTTGTTTGATCAAGCTCAAGATTTCGTTTTTTCTTGTTTCTGGAATAATTTTAAGCTTATCTTTTTCTATAAGATTTTTAAGTTTCTCGGAATACTTAGAAAGTTTAAAAAAATAATTTTCTTCTGCGATTATTTCTGGTTTTTTAGAATGAAGAGAGCATTTGCCATCTATTAAATCTTTTTCTAAAATAAAAGCTTCGCATCCCACGCAATACAAGCCCGTATATTTCCGCTTATAAATGGCCCGATTCTTTTCTAATTTTAGCCAAATTTTTTTAACGCAAGGCCAATGCCTTTTTTTGTCAGTTGTCCTAATAAAATCATCGTTTGACAAATTAAAAACTTTTTTTAATTCTTTGTATTTTTGCGTAATCTCGTTAACGAATTCCTGCGGTTTTTTATTAATCTCCTTAGCCTTCCGCGCGATTTTCAAGCCATGTTCGTCTGTGCCTGTTAAGAAAAAAACATCATCGCCTAAGATACGATGATAACGAGCCAGAACATCAGCTTGCACAGATTCTAAAACAAACCCTAAATGAGGAAAAGCATTGGTATAAGCAATGCTGGTTGTGATATAAAATTTTCTTTTTACCGCGCTCATAGTTATCACCTACTGCCTATTACTTATCATTAATAATTGATTATTGATAATTGATCAGTGATTATTGATTATTAATTAGTGGTTGCTGATCGTTGACCAACGACTCTTCTTCCTTGGTTTCTCTTTCTTTTTTCTTCTGGAGAAACTCTTTAAGGAATTCAAACAATATACCCGCCAAAGGAATTGCCAAAAACGCGCCCAAGATGCCCCAAAGACTAGCTCCAATAATTAAAGCAATCACAACTAAAACAGGCGGAATACCGATAATCCTTTTCATCAATAAAGGCGACAACACATTAGCGTCAATTTGTTGAATTAAGAAAAACACGATTAAAACAAATATCGCTTTTAACATTTCGGTAGGAAAAATAATAAAGAAAAGCAATATCATTGTAAAAAACGGACCGATATAAGGAATAAAATTAAACGCTCCCGCGAACAACGCTAAAACAAAAGGATATTCAACGTTAAAAATTAAAAATGTTATATAAGAAGCTAAACCTACAAATAAAGAAGCAATTACCCTAGCTCCAAACCAACCAGCAACCTTTTTTTGACATTTGTTCCAAATGCCCAAAATATTATTTTCGTGTTTCTTGGGAAAAAGAAGAATCAGCGCTTTTTGAATTGCTTTTTCTTCAAGCGAAAGGAAAACCGCTATAGTAATTATTCCTAAAAACGAGAAAATACCGCCAAAAAGAACAAACAAAACACTAAAGATACTGCCGGACATTTTTTCCAAGGTAGTGCTAATGCTTTTTATAAAACTCTCCATACTTTCAAATGCTTGAAATCCAAGCCCTTGCAAAGGAGGAGATATTTTTTCAAAATATTCTGGGAACGAAGATAAAAAGACGCCAACTTCAGAAGCAATTAAAGGAATAATTAAATAAACCAACACAACAAATATCCCAAAAAAACCAAAATACACGAATGTAATGCCAACAATGCGAGGAATTTTTTTCTTTTGGAGAAAATCAATAGCAGGATCAAATAAAATTGAGATCACTAACGCAAAAATAAACCAGACAATTATATCCTTGATAGCGTAAATAAGATAAATCCCAATAACAGATAAAGAAATCTTTATAATTGTCTTCCACGATATATCTAATATTTTTTCATTATTCATAAATATTTTATACAGATTACGAATCCTCGCGGGTCGGCGAATCCCCGTGAATTGGTTCTTTTTAGATCGTCCAAGTCCAACCCAAACAACCTGAAAAAGAGCAATTTATTAGAACTTAAGCGCTCTCTTAAGTTTATCTTTGTCTTTAAACGGTCCGATTAACGCTAAATTTAATTTCTCTGGACGAAAAATATCCTGTGCGGCATCAAGGACATCCGTGGATGAAACTTTGTCAATTTCAGCACAAATTTCTTTAGGACTTAAAATCTTTTTTTCTGTTACTTCTTGTCCACCGTAAAAAAATGCTTGTGCTTCAGATGTTTCTAATTTCAGACTAAGCTTACCCCTGAAATACTCTTTAACTTTATTTAATTCTTCTTGCGGTATTTGTCTTTGAGATATCTTTTTGTATTCTTTTAAAACCGCGGAAATAGCTTTTTCAACTTTAGTATTGTCAACTCCGGCCTGGGTAACCAAATAACCATTCTCGGGATAAGACGAAACGCTTGTTTTAACGTAATAAGCTAAACCCAATTCTTCTCTAATTTTAACAAATAAACGCGAACTCATCATCCCACCTAAAGCCAAAGCTAAAACTTCTTGAACATATTTCTTGGGATGAAATGAATCATATGCTCTAACGCCTAAGCAAAAATGAGTTTGGTCTGTTTTCTTTTCTTTTAGAATGAATCTTGGTTCTTTTTGTTCTTCTATTACCGGATATTTCTCAATAATCTTTTTAGTTTCTATGCCAGAAAAATGTTTTTTTATTTTATCAATAACTTGTTCGCTACTTGGAATATTGCCGGCAACGCAAACAATTGTATTTAGGGAACTGTATTGCGTCTTCATATAGTCAAAAAGTTGTTTTCTGGAAAAGCTTAGAACGCTCTCTTTTGTTCCAATTATGTCTCTGCCAGCAGGTTGGTCTCCATAAAGAACTTTATTCCATAAATTTTGGACATAAGAAATAGGATTGTCAAAATACATATTCATCTCCTCAATAACCACGCCCTTTTCTTTTTTTATCTCTTTTGGGTCTAATTTAGAATTTAAATAAATATCAGAAATAATGTCTAAAGCCAAATCAAAATTCGTTGAACCAACTTTGGCAAAGTAGCCAGTGTATTCCTCCCCAGTAAAAGCATTATAATATCCACCAATTCTATCTAAAGGCTCAGAAATAGCAATTTTATCAGGTCTTTTAACCGTTCCCTTAAAAAGAAGATGTTCTAAGAGATGAGAAATTCCGTTTATTTTTTTATCCTCGTATTTTGAACCTGTTGCCGCTAAAACCAATACCGTTACTGTTTTTGTTCCTTTTTGCGGAACAGTAATTATCCTCAAACCATTTCTAAGAATTGTTTTTTTAAACATATTTAATTAAAGTCTTTTCTGTTTATTAATATTGAAAACCTAATTTTAATAATTTGACAGATCATTTTAATTCTATTTGAGAATCCTTTTAAAAACCCCCATTTTTTTTCTTTTATTATTATATCAAGTCCTTTTAAGTCAATATAACTAACAGGAAATTTTTTAAGTTTACAATAATAATTAAGAGCTGTTTCTACCGCAAATCCTTGTATAAACTTCTCTGGTATATTTTGGAAAACAGAACGTTTCATAGCACGCTCGCCTCCAATAGCCAACAGAGGATCAAGTTTGACAAAAATTTTTGGCAATCCTTTTTTGCGCCCCCTTAATCCAATTGACATCATCGCTTTATTTTCTAAAACCGGCTTAAGCAACAAAGAAATATGTTCAACGGTTAAACCAATTAAGTCAGCGTCAATAAAAACTATTGTTTCGAAAACAGCTCTCTCAACCCCAATCTTCATCGCGTTTCCCTTGCCTTTGTTTTGAGGCAATCTGCTTACTTTTGCTCCTAATTTTAACGCGACTTCAGAAGTCTCATCTTCTGAACCATCGTCAACAACAATAACCTCTCCTATTTCTGTTGAGTTTAAAAGGACTTTTAAAACCCTCTGAATATTTTTTTCTTCATTAAACGCGCAAACAATAGCGCTCGCTTTGTTCATTTTAATTTTTCTGTTAAAAAAGGAATCATCTCTTTAATCTTAATTCTTTCTTGCAGCATAGTATCCCGCTCTCGAATAGTTATATCTTGGTTTTCTAAACTTTCAAAATCTACTGTTAAGGCAAAAGGAGTGCCAATTTCGTCTTGTCTGCGGTATCTCCTACCAATTGAACCATTTTCGTCATATTGACACATAAAATACGGTTTTAAAATTCCATAGACTTCTTTTGCTTTTTTAGTTAGTTCGGGCTTATTTTTTACTAAAGGAAGAATCGCAATCTTAATAGGGGCTATTTTTCTATTTATTTTTAATAAAATCTCTTTCTCCTTAACGGATTTCGTGGTTTTAGTTCTGCCATTTTCAACTTCTTGAAATCCATTTACCAAAAGAGCTAAAAGAGCTCTGTCAATACCCATAGTTGGCTCAATTACATAAGGCCGATAGTTTTCATCTTTTTCGCTGTCAAAATATTTCAAGTTCCTGCCAGAAAATTCTTCGTGCTTTTTCAAATCATAATCCATTCTATTCGCCACTCCTCCTAATTCCGACCAGCCAAAAGGAAATTTGTACTCAATATCTACGGTTCTTTTTGAATAATGCGCCAAACTACTTTTAGGATGTTCAAAACGACGCAATTTCTTTTTTTCCAAACCTAAATCTAAATAGAATTTTTCTAATTTATCAATCCAAAAATCAAACCATTTTTCGTCTTCTCCTTTTTTAACGAAAAATTCAATTTCAGCAATATCAAATTCTCTTGAACGAAAAGTAAAATCGCTTAAAGTAATCTCGTTTCTAAAAGATTTTCCTAATTGAGCAATTCCAAAAGGAATTTTTACTCGCATAGAATCTAAAATATTTTGGAAATTCGTAAACATTGACTGCGCTGTTTCAGGACGCAAATATGTCTGGTGAGTCTTGTCTTCAAGCGGACCCAAAAAAGTTTTAAACATTAGATTAAACATCTTCGGCTCTGTAAAATCTTTACTCCCGCATCCAGGACATTGGTTTTTTTCTCGCGCTTGCCCCTGCCCAACGAATTTACCCGCTTCTAAATGGTCAGCGCGGAACCTAAGATTACACTTTTTACATTCTTTTAAAGCGTCTGTAAAATTATCTATATGGCCTGACGCTTGCCAAACTTTAGGATTCATTAAAATTGTCCCTTCAATTAAAAAAACAGCCTCTTCTTGAAAAACAAAAGTATCCAACCAAAAATTTTTTAGATTATTTTTTAGCAAAGCGCCCAATGGTCCATAGTCCCAAAGTCCCGCGGCTCCGCCGTAAATTTCCGAAGAAGGGAAAATAAACCCCCTTCTTTTTGAAAAAGATACTATTTTTTGCATTAAATCTTCCATTATTGAATAACCCGACCCATCTGCGTTTCAACGCTTGAATCGTCAGGTAATGTGGTGTCAATTTCAGAATCGTTAGAACCAACAATTTTTTCTGTCCATTGGTCTTCTCCACTGATTTTTACTTCTTTTATAATCGGTAAAACCATATTAGTATGCTCAGAAGACGGAGTTAAGGCAACTTGAAAAGCTATATTAGGAGCTTGGTCTGAAACGCCTGTTCCAGCCTTCATCTCGTTTATCGTCCAGACAATTTCTCTGCTATTGCTATCATAAGTGAATCCCGACTTTTCCTGTTCAGGGAAAATTTTACCGGTTAATTTTACGTAAGCAGGCAAAAGCGCTTTAACTCTTACATTTTTGACATTGTTAAAATAGTTTTGCGCCTGCCAAATAACAGTATAGGTTGTGGTCTCTCCAATTTTAGGAGGTAAGGGTCCTGAATTTCCAAAAACTTCTTCGTTATAATATCCTTTTTGAGAAATAGCTAATTTTGAATTTACTTTTATCTCAAATTCTTCTTTTATCTGCGAAATTAAAACCGTATTTTTTAAAATAGCATTTCTGCTTTCGGAATTATTAATTTTCCATTCATCTTTTAAGTTTATCCAAAATTCAACTTTTCCTTCTTCACCTTGATCCAAATAACGCAATTTACTATTATCGCGCCAATCCCACACAATAGAATTATCGCCTTTATTAAATTGCCCTGAACTAAACTTGATGCTGTCGTAATCAAAACCTTCGCCATCTAACCTTGAAACTAAAAATAAATCATTGAATGGGTCTTCTCCAACATTTCTAAAATAAATTTCGTAATGAAGCAAATCTCCAGAATTTGCAAAATATTGATTTTCGTTGTTAATTCTTTGAAACACAGAAAGATGCGGCTTGGTAATTTCTATTCCCCTTGAAATATCTTTTATTTCAATAAACTCATTCTCTATCCAAAGTCCCATAATTGCTCTAAAAATTTTCTGCTCTTTTAATTCTCCTGAAAGTTTTCCGCTAATTTCAATCCTTCCGCCTTCTGCTTTATTTAAAAGAGGAATTTCCCATTCTGTTTTGTCCAATGTTTTAGGATTGCTTTTTAAAAATTCAAATGAGGACGGATATTCAACTTTTAAGCCGAAATTAATTAAAGGATAATCTAAATTTGAGAAATAATTTAAAGAAAAGTCAAAATCTCTATCGCTTTCTATCTTTGAAGGAAGATCAAATTCAAGCGTTAACGGAACAGATTTTACCAAAGTGCTAAAAGTGGTTGAAGATTCATAACGCGGTTTTAAATTTTTAGGCTTATAGCTTATTTGAACTTTAGCTGTTTTCAGTTGGTTTTCTTTTCCGAAAAGCCGTCCCTTGAAATATAAAGTTTTTTCTTCTCCCGGATAGATATCTCCTAATTCCTCTGGCCCTATTTCTTGTCTTGTGGAAAAATTCTCTTGCCCTTCTTCGTTATCAGCGTTATCAGCAGATAAAATAGTATATTCTGGAAATTCAAAAATAAGCCTTGGTTCTTCCAATCTTACGTTGCCATTGTTTTTATATTTCACAACATATTCAACTTCCTGAAAAAGAGAAACTTCCGCGGGACCAAAAATCTCCAACCTTAAAACATCTTTTGAATATGGGTTTCTTTGCCAATACCAATAGCCCGCTATTGCTAAAACTAACCCTAAAATTATAATTGAGAAAATAATTTTTTTCATAATCCAAACAGATTTAACCTTTAAATTTGTTTTTTGATTATACTACATTATTCTTAAATCGCAAAATAAACTGTATGCCTAAAATTTTTATCTTAAAAAGAATTAAGATAATTTTCAGATATTGTTTTAAGCAGGTTTTCGCTAGAATCAGTTATTTTAATTTTAGACAACACTTTAATTTCTTTTTTTAAAAAAAGTCGCAAAATTTTAACAGTTTCAATTGAAATTTTTTGCTCTTGATTTTCTTTTTTATGGCAATTTTGACAAATTATACCTTTCTTTAAAAAATTAAAATAAAGTTTTTCAGGAAGAAGTTTTTTTTTGCAGGACGCGCATTGATACAAATTAATTTGATAACCTAAAAGCGAGACAAGGTTCCAAAAATAATAGTAATAATAAATTCCAATTCTGTAATTTTTGTTTTCTATTTTAGTTTGATCTAATTCTTGAAAAACTTGATTTAATAAATACCAGATATTAGCGTCTTTCTCTTGTCCCTTAACGAGATTATCCGTGATTGAATTAATTTTTTGAGCAATTTCTGCTTTTTCTAAATTTTTTCTTATATCCTTGAAACTTTTAACCACAACCGCGTCAGTTAAGGTTTTGCCTATTCTGCCTTGAATAAATTCAATCTCTAAAACACAAAACAATTCCACGCCCGCTCTTAATTTTGATTTAATTTTCCTTATGGCTTTTCCTAAAATATCCAATTTCCCGAAATCTTTCGTATAAATAGTTAAAATTTGATCGGCTTCAAACCAATTTTTCTTTTTTAAAACAAAACCTTTTGTCTGGTAGTAAGTCGCCATATTATCTTAAGTCCCATTTTTTTTAGAAAAATCAACTCTTGGAATTGATTTTCTCTGTCGAAAATTTCCATAAATTTAATTTATTGAAATTAGTTGTTTGTTGTTTAGCAGCGATTATTGGGAAATGGTCAACTGTCAATTTTTAACTATTTTTATTCCAATGAGCAAGTTCTCTTTGTCAATCTTTGTTTCTTTTTTAATTTCAAATTCTGCGCTTAATTCGGTCGTTGTTTTAAAATCTTCGGCCACAACATTATCTAATATAAAAATCTTTTTTGCCTCTAAAATCTTATTCAAATCGCCTGACCCGCTTGTCTCAATCAAAATCTTATCTTGTCTTTTCAGTCCTGCTTTCTTTCGCAGAGACTGAATCTGCCGCATAACTTCTCTAACAACTCCTTCTTCTCTTAGTTCTTGAGTAATTTTAGCATCCAACTCAATTTCTTTCTTGATTCTGTTGTCAAATACAATTTCTTTAACATTAATCTCTTCTTTTATAAGCTCTAATAATTCTTTCTCAATATTTTCTAATTTCTGATTTTTAATTATTAATTTTGTTAACGGTTGCCTAACTTTTATGCCTAACTCCGCTCTTAAACTCAATCCCTTTGTCACAATCCCTCTTATTTCTTCCATTTTATTCTCTAATTCTTGATTTATCTTTTCTTTATTAATTTTAGGCCAAGTGTTTAAATGAATTGATTCAGGCATTTTCTGTGTTTTTATTCTTGAATACATTTCTTCAGAGAAAAAGGGAACAATAGGCGACATAACTTTTAATAAATTTAAAAGAACATAGTAAAGCGTTTGAATAGCTTGTTTGCTTTCATTAAATCCTTGAGCAAATCTTTTACGCGACCTTCTAACATACCAAAGCGATAAATCTTTAATAAAAAATTCTTCAATAGATAATGTTACCGTAGCTACATTGTATTTATCTAAATTGGAACTTACTTTCTTAACCAAAGAGCTAAAACGAGAAATAATCCATTTATCCAAAATATTATCTGTTTCCGGTAAACTATCTTTCAATGCTTCTCTTGCATCAATATAATTATTTAAAAAGGAAAATATGTTATATAAAGTTAACAGCTTTCTTTTTATTTCTTCAACCATACTATAACCGAAATTCAGATTATAGGCAGGATTTTGGCGTGAATACATCCATCTCATAGGATCTGCTCCAAGATCCTCTATAGCGTCATCAAGCCAAATAGCATTGCCTGCTGACTTATGCATTTCTTCACCTTTTTCGTCACGCACTAAAGCATAAGCAAAAACTGTTTTTGTTGGATTTGTATCTTCTAAAACCGCGCTCATCACAATCATAGAATAAAACCAATTTTTAAATTGTCCTGGAAATGATTCAGAGATTAAGTCTGCTGGAAACCATTTTTTCCAAAATTCTTTATCTTCGTAATATTTCATTGTTGAGAAAGAAACAATTCCAGCATCAAGCCAAGGATTGCCAACATCGGGAATTCGGGAAACAATTTCTCCGCATTTAGAACATCTGATCTTTACTTTATCTATCCACGGCTTGTGTGGAGAATTACCCTCAAATTCTTCCCAACCAGAGACAGCTCTTTCTTTTAATTCTTTTTTTGAACCAATAACTTCAAAATTACCACATTGAGGACACTCGTAAATTGGTAAAGCCAATCCCCAATAACGTTTTTTTGAAATTAACCAATCTTGCATATTTTTTAACCAATCAAGCTCTCTATCCAATCCAAAAGCAGGAATCCATTCTATTTGCGTAGTTGTCTTTATCAAAAGTTCTCTCAATTTATCCATTGAAATATACCATTCATCAACTAAACGAAAAATTAATTCTGATTTACAACGCCAACAAGTGGGATAACGATGCGTGTAGTTTTCAATTTTGAAAACTAATCCCTTTTTTTCTAAATCCTCAAAAATACTATCTGCTGCTTCGCTTACCAATTTACCTTCTAAAAACCCAAAGCCTTTTTGGTATCTAGTTTCGTCATCTGTTGGATTAAGCACGCTTAATTTATTTTCTCGACTCAATTGAAAATCTTCTTGGCCGCAACCCGGAGCAATATGCACTATACCCGTACCTTCATCATCCACAACATCCTCCCATAGAATCACTCTATAATCATTTCCTTTTATTCCGTTCTTAACTGACTCAAGTTCGTTAAACATACCTTGATACTTTAATCCTTCTAATTTTTTACCGAAAAATTCTTCTATCACTTTTCCATTAGACACTAAATCAGCCTTATTTTTTAAACAAATAAAAATATTTTTCTGTTCATCTTCAATTTTTACATAAATCAGTTTTGGGTTCACTGCTAAGGCAACATTAGCCGGCAATGTCCACGGAGTTGTTGTCCACACCAAAAAAAATGTTTGTTTTTCGTTTTTAAGCGGTAATTTTACAAAAATTGATTTATGCGTAATTTCTTTATATTCCTCTGTTAAAATCTCGTGCTGAGAAATAGCGGTTCCGCAACGCGGACACCACGGCACAACATCTCTGCCTTTGTACAAATATCCTTTTTCATTACATTTTTTAAGAAAACCCCAAATAGCATAATTATTCTCGTCAGACATTGTGTAATAAGAATTTTCCCAATCCATCCATTGCCCTAAACGAATTGACTGGTCTGTCTGAATTTTAGAATATTTTAAAACTCTATCTTTGCAGGCCTGCACAAAAGGAGCTACTCCAAACTTTTCAATATCCTTTTTCGTTTTAAAGCCCATCTCCTTTTCCACTTCCACTTCAACCCAGAGGCCTTGGCAGTCAAAACCAGCTTGATATCTCGCGTCAAAACCTTGCAACGCTTTATATCTATGAAACAAATCTTTGTATGTTCGCCCCCAAGCATGATGAACCCCCATTGGATTGTTAGCCGTTATAGGTCCATCTATAAAAGACCAGTTCTTTTTGCCCTGGTTTTTTTCTTTCAGTTTCTTAAAAATCTTTTTATCCTCCCAAAATTTTAGAATCTCTCTTTCTTTTTTCGCAAAATCAAAATTCATACTTTTTAACGCGTTTTATTTAATTGAATCAAGTTTATTAAATTTACCTGTGCCAAAACGTTTACTTCCGAAATATTTATCGAAAAAATCTTTATTAGAAATTTTATTTACTTTTGCTTCAAGCAACATTAAATTAACTTGATGACTAACTATTAAGATAGTTTTATTAGAGTATTTACTGTCTATTTCTCGCAGAAAAGAAAACATTCTTTTTTTTAAATCTTGATATGTTTCTCCTTTAGGCGGCTTTATTTTAAACCTATCCTGTTTTTGGGGCAAAAAATCTCTGAATTCTTGAATTGGCCTACTGTTAAAAATTCCAACATTGTATTCACGCAATCTTTTGTCGTGTTTCGGTTTGATGTTTATTTCTTTTCCAACAATTTCAGCTGTTTGACGAGTTCTTAAAACATCTGAAGCAAAAATTAAATCAATTTTCTTTGTCTTTAATTTTTGAGCCACATCTTTTATTTGCTGTTTCCCTTTTGATGTAAGAGGATTATGAAATTTTTCAGGCCAGCAAGAAATAATTTCTTTTACATTTGAACGAGCTTGACCGTGGCGTAAAATATAATATTGATTCCGCATAATTTTTCAGAATAAATCAGAATAAAATAGTTGTTAAAATTCTTAAAACGTTATGATAATATCATTTAAACTACATTCTTTCAAGAACATTGATGCCTAAAAGCTCTAATCCGTTTTTGATTACTTGAGCAAATGCTTGAACTAAAGCTAAACGCATTGATCTTAAATTCTCGTCTTTTTCTTTTAAAACAGGTGTTGTTTCGTAAAAAGAATTAAAATCTTGCGCCAAATCAAAAATATAACTGCAAATTAAATTAGGCTTATAGCTTTCGGCCGCGTTTTCTATAATTGCAGGAAACCTAATTAATTGCTTTAAAAGTTGTATTTCGCTTATTTGTTTAAACTTTTGTTGGCTTAATTTTATTTTTTTTATTTTTGATTTTCTAAGAATGCTCTTGGCTCTTGTGTAAGCATATTGCAAATAAGGACCGCTATTGCCTTCTAAATTAAGAGCATCTTCCCATTTAAAAATAACATTTGTCGCGGGCTTCATACGCAAACCATTGTATTTGACAGCTCCAATTCCAATAACTTGCGCTATTTTTTCTTTTTCCTTTGTTTTAAATTTTGAATTTTTTTGATCTATTATTTTTTTGGCTTTCACAAACGCTTCTTTGAGTATTTCTTCTAAAAGAATTGTTTCTCCTTTTCTTGTTCTCATTTTGCCTGTTTCTAAGCGGAGCATTCCGTGCGCAACATGAATATAGTCATCTCTCTTTCCCCATCCCAAAAATTCAGCTGCCCAGAATAATTGTTTAAAATATAATATTTGGTCAACGCCAACTTCGTAAATAATTTTATATGGCTTAAATTGCGCGCGCCTGTATTTTATTGTAGCTAAATCACGTGTCGCATAAAGAGTAGCTCCATCTGACTTCCTAATCATAAGGGGAGGCAAAGAGTCTTTAGTATAACGAATAATAACAGCTCCTTGGCTTTTTTCCGCCACTTTCTTATCCAAAGCTTCTTTAATAACGCTTTTTAGCATTGGTTCATAAAAACTTTCTCCTAAAGCAAGATCTATTTTCACGCCTAAGATTCTGTAAACTTTATTAAATTCTTTTAAACTCCACCTCACGCATTTCTTCCACAATCTTTTTGCCTCTGGATTGCCTCGCTCAAGCTCTTTAAACCATTTTCTGGCTTCTTCTTCTATCTCTGGGTTTTTCTCTGCTTGTTTGTGAAATTTCACATAAAGGGCAACTAGACTTTTAATTGGTTCTTTGGCAATTTCTTTCTCGTTTCCCCATCTTTTAATAGCGTATATTAGTTTTCCAAATTGTGTTCCCCAATCCCCAATATGGTTATCTCCAATTGTTTTATATCCTAAAAAAGAGTATAAATTGTAAAGCGCTTGGCCAATAATGGTTGACCTCAAATGGCTAACGCTAAATGGCTTGGCAATATTAGCGCTTGAATAATCAATTATTATTGTTTTGCCTTTGCCAATTTTACTCTGTCCGTATTTTTCTTTATCTTTTAAAATTTTTTCCAATCCAGAATTTAATACCTTGGAAGAAACAAAAAAATTTATAAAGCCAGGTTCTACGGCCTCAATTTTTTCAAATGATTCTTGCTTTTGTAATTTCATTTCCGAAACCAGCAAATTAGCTATTTTTATTGGCGGCTCTTTTATTCTCTTTGCTAAAACCATAGCAATATTTACAGAATAATCGCCACAATCTTTATTTTTGGGATACTCAACTGAAATCTCTGGCATATCAAAATCCCCTAATTTCCCTTGTGTTTTAAGGCTTTTTATTGACTCTTCAATTATTTTAGATATTTTTCTTCCTAACATTGTTTCAATTTTACCTTATTTTCTGTTAAAATGTAAGTAATCGGCAACTAAATTGCAATTTTTAAGTATATGAAAAATTTTAAAGAAATAAAAATTTTGTCAGAAAACAAAAAAGCGTATTTTGATTATGAAATCCTGGAAAAATTTGAAGCAGGCATAATTTTGTCTGGACAGGAGGTAAAATCAATAAAATCAGGCAAAATAAGCTTAAAAGGCTCTTATGTTGTTTTTAATAAACAAGAGCCGTTTTTGATTGGGGCTAAAGTGCCTCCTTATCAACCTAAAAACACTGCGCCTGATTATGATCCTGAAAAATCCAGAAAGCTTCTTCTGAAAAAAACAGAAATTAAACATTTAATTGGAAAAATAAACGAAAAAGGCATTGCTTTGATCCCCTTGAAAATTTATATTAAAAATGCTATGCTAAAACTTGAATTTGGAATTGCTAAAGGAAGAAAGAAGTTTAGTAAAAAAGAAATAATTAAAAAAAGAGAAAATCAAAGAGAGATTCAAAGAGAATTAAAATCACGGGGATGAATAGCTTCGACAGAAGATTTTATTAAAATAATGCAAACAGAGTATTCTCAAATCTCTTTAAACTTTGAGAAAATTAATAAGTGCCAACTTATTTAAAAAACCTGCGTTAGCATTTGCCTAATGCCATTCTTTCTGCCTATTCTCGCTAAACAGAAAAGAGTGTTATATTTTGCGAGATAGATAATTATTTTTGTCTCAAAATAACTATTGAAAAAATTTAGAGGCGCGCATATTAAGATTTTTGTCTATTTTATACTTAATATGCAAAACAAAATAGAATAAGTTTGTAGATTTATTTTGACAAAACTTCTGGACACGAGTTCAATTCTCGTCATCTCCACAAAAAGATAATCATTGAATTCCAAAATACAATTTTGTCCAAAATTTTTATCTCAAAAAGCATTTCATAACTCAAGAATAATTTAAAAAAATAATCTGTTTAAAAAAATTTTAATCAATCATCAGATTAGAGCGAAAGAAGTTAGGGCAATCGACCAGACAGGAAAACAATTAGGAGTTATTGCGCTAACAGAAGCTTTGCGCCTAGCTAGAGAAAATAATTTGGATTTAATTCAAGTTACTGAAAAAACAGAACCTCCTGTATGTAAGATAACAGATTACGGAAAATATCTTTACCAGCAAAAAAAGAAAGAAAAAGTGGCTAAAACTTCTGCAGGTGAACTTAAAGGTATAAGACTTACTTTTAAAATTTCGGAACATGATTTAGAAACAAGAGCTAAGCAAACTGAAAAATTTTTAAAAAAAGGTAATAAAGTCAGGATAGAAATGAAATTGAAAGGAAGAGAAAGAGCTTTTCAGGACTTTGCTAAAGAAAAAATAATGAAATTTATTGAAATTTTACAGAGATCAATTCCTGTTAAAGTTGAAAAAGAAATTCAAAAAAAACCACGCGGATTAACAACAATTATTTCAAAAAAATGAAAACGAGAAAATCAATTAAAAAAAGATTTAAAATAACTAAAAACGGAAAAGTTTTAAGAAGAGCGGTTGGGCAATGCCATGCGCGCGCCAAAAAATCGGGAAAACAAAGAAGAGAATTGCGTAAAAGCGTTTTACTTGGCAAGGTTGAAGCTAAAAAAATAAAAAAACTTTTAAAATAATATGACAAGGGTAAAAAGAGGGACAATAGCGCACAAAAGAAGAAAAAACGTATTAAAATATACTAAAGGTTTTAGGTGGGGCAGAAAATCAAAATACAAGGCTGCCAAAGAAGCAATCCAACATGCTTGGACTTACGCCTATAGAGATAGGAGAAACAAGAAAAGAGACATCAGAAGATTTTGGCAAAACAGAATTAATTTCGCAAGTCGAGAAATGGGAATCACTTACAGCCATTTTATGCAAGGAATGAAGAAGAAAAAGATTGAGATAGACAGAAAAATTCTTTCTCAAATAATAGAAGAAAAACCAGAAATTTTTAATAAAATAGCTGAAGAAATAAAAGCCAAATCATAAATCTATAGGAGTTTGTAGGAATCAGACTCCTACAAAGCAAATTCCCCTCACAAAAACCCTCTGTAGGAGTCAGACTTCTACAGAGGGTTTTCTTTTGCAAAGGGTTTTGGGTTTTATAGACTATTCTATAATTTAGTTTTTAGGAAATTATTGGCTTTTTCGAGAATCTCTCTTGCCTTTCTAAAAGTAAGTTGTTCCATAGCTTCGGTATATGGCAACCATCTATAACCAGTATGTTCAAAAGAAATTCTAATTTCTTTTGTTTTTGTTTCGGCTAAATAAAAAGTAACTATTTTAAAAATAAAAGGAGCTTTCTCTTTTGACCCTCCTTTAAGATTATAAGTGTCCCTAAAAGAATATTTTATCCATTCTTTAAAACCATCTATAATTTTAATATCTTGAACACCTGTTTCTTCCTCAACTTCTCTTTTGACTGTTTCTATTTCTGTTTCGTTTTTCTCAATATGTCCTTTAGGTAAATCCCAATGACCTGCTTCATAATGTAAAAGCAGATATAAAATCTGATTACCTTCTTTTCGAAAAATCACAGCCCCAGCTGATGTTTCTTTTGGCATATTTTTTAGTTTTGTTTAAAATTGCTTAGAAGTTTCTGTAAAGAAAAGGTATTAATAATATTCTTGTTTTCTGCCCAGCCACGACGAGCTTGATAAACTCCGAATTCCATATATTTCATTTGATTTGCTTCGTGAGCGTCTGAATTAATAATTAATCTCACTTCCAGAGCAATAGCTCTTTTTATATAAATGTCATTCAAATCCAGTCTTTTGGGGGAAGAATTTATTTCTAAAATTGTATTAGTTTCTTTCGCTTTATCTAAAATATTTTCCATATCTAAGCTATATGCGTCTCGCTTGCCCAAAAGCCGACCCGTTGGATGCGCAATTATATCAATATGAGGATTTTCCATAGCCGTGATAATCCTTTTGGTCATTTTTTCTTTTGGCATCTTAAAGCTGGAATGAACTCCAGCAATAACGTAATCCATTCTCTTTAATATACTCTCTTTAATATCAACAGAACCATCATTTAAAATATTAGTCTCGCAACCATGTAAAATTCTGAATTTAGAATTGCGCGCTTCAAATTCAAGGTTCAATTTATCAATCTCTTGGCGTTGTCTTATCAATTGTTTTTCATTTAATCCATTTTCAATCCGCAAAAATTTTGTATGATCGCTGATACCTAAATATGCGTAACCCAAAGAAATAGCCATATTTGCCATTGCCTTAATTGAATTTTGCCCTCCATTCCAATTAGAATGGCAATGCAAGTCTCCTTTAACGTCTTCTAGTTTTATCAATTTCGGCAAATCTCCTTTTAAGCTTGCCTGAATTTCCCCACGATTTTCTCTTATTTCGGGATAAATCCATTGCAATCCAAGTATTTTATAAACACTTTCTTCTGTTTTGCCAGCAATATATTTCTGTTTTTTAAAAACTCCGTATTCGTTTAGTTTAAACCCTTTTTCTAAAGCGATTCTCCTTAAAATAATATTATGCTCTTTAGAACCAGTAAAATATTGCAATGCCGCGCCATAGCTTTTTTCAGGCACAACTCTTATGTCTAAATCAAAACCATTTCTTGTTCTAATGGATGATTTTTTTAAACCTTTGCCCCAAATTTTAACAACTTCTGGTTGAGAAACAAAAAAATCCATTATCTTTTTTGGATTTTTTGAAACTACCAAAATGTCAATATCTCCAATTGTTTCTTGTTTTCTTCTAACGGAACCAGCGCTAGAAATTTTTTGGACTTCTTTTAACTGCTTGAGATTATTCTTAATCTCTTCGGCTTTAGGTAAAATTTCAGACAAAAGAAACCGACCTTTGCTTTTTTTTAAAAAAGCGATTCCTTTTAAAATATTCTCTTCTGTTTTTAATCCAAATCCTGTCAAATCTCTAATTTTTCCTGTTCTTGCTTTTTTTTCTAAGTCTTTTAAGTTTTTTATTTTAAGTTTTTCAAAAAGAATTTTTGCTTTTTTGGGGCCCAGTCCTTCAACTTTTATTATTTCTTTTAGGTTTAAAGGGAATTTATTTTTAATTCCTTGATGATATTTAATTTTACCTGTTGTTAAATACTCTTCTATTTTTTTAGCGATATTTTTACCTATACTAGGAATTTTTTCAAGTTCTTTAACCCCCCCTTTTTTATAAACATCCTGAATGTCTTCTTCTAATTTCTCTAAAACATAAGAAGCTCTTCTATAAGCAGATGGCTTAAAGGCGACTTCATGCGCCTGAAGATAATAGCTAATTTCGTAAAAAATCTTTGCCAAATCTTGATTTGTCATAAATCTCTAGGTCTCCCAAAGGGAAAATAGTGCATAAAAGGATGCTCGCGTGGCAAAATATAATTGTACGCGCCTAAAAGCAATAAAGACGAGAGAATGCTAGATGTTCCAACTATAATAAGGACCGCATTAAACCCATAAATAGAAGCCATAATTCCTCCAATTCCTCCTGTAATTCCTACACCAAGACCGACAAAAGTGCTATCTATTGCCCATCCAAAAGCTGCTTTATTCTTATTAATGTGTCTGGTAAAAATAGCACACCAAGAAGGATAAAACAAAGCCATGCCCAATGCATTCAATGTCTGAAGAAGATAAATATGCCAAACGCAAGAAGAAACCAAAAAACCAAAAGGAACTAAACCAGTTAGAAATAATCCTAAAACCATAAACCAATAATCATCCTTCTCGCCATGGACGCGATCTAAAAATCGGCTAATTGGAATTTGTAGAATTGATTTCACGGTCCAATAAATCAAAGCAGCGAAACCGGCAATCTCGACCGCTTGCGTCGCATCTCCATTAACAACGTTTTTCAAAATAAAAATGGCGAAAATAGGGCTAAACAAACCCCATGAAGCAAATAGAAAAAAATCACTAGCTATTAAAAATTTTATAACTACATTCATTGAATTAGATTTATTTATGAAACACTTGTTGTCTTCTGTTATTTTATATTATCAGAATCTTAAACGCAACCATTAGTCAGCCAGCAACAAATAGCAAACACGCAAACAATATAAAAAAGGTTGACCTCTCGTGCATATAAATTAGAATATAAATATGCAACAAAAAAACTGGGAAAAAGAAAAAGAAAAAGAATGGAAAGAAAATTCTGATTTTTGGATTAAAATTATCCGTGAGAAATTAGACCCTTTTCGAGAACAACTAACCAATAAAGCTGTCCTTAGTCCTGTTAGAGAAAGAAAAAATTTAAGAATTCTTGACGCTGGATGCGGGGAAGGTTATTTGTGCAGAAAATTAGTAAAAATGGGACATAAGGTTGTTGGCATAGATTCCTCTGAAAGATTGATTAAAGCAGCAATAGAATTAGAAAAGAAAAAACCTTTAGGAATAAAGTATCTCTTAGGAGATATAAGAAAAACAAAGATCGCTTCTGCTTCTTTTGACGTAATTCTTTCTCATCAAGTTATTAACGAAATAGAAAATCCTGAAAAAGGGTTTCAAGAATTTTATAGAATTTTAAAAAGAAAAGGAGAGATAGTCTGTCTTTTCTTGCATCCTTGCTTTGATTTCAAAAAACCAAATTCTTTAGATTATTTTAGTAAAAAGAAAATAGAAAAAAAACATTTTCTTGTAAGCGGGATCAGGTCGCCCTATTCTTATTCTTATATCCATTTACCTCTCTCGGAATGGATAAATATATTAGTCAAAGCAAGTTTTTTAATTTTAGACATTAAAGAACCGCACCCATCCGCGCGATTTTTCAAAAATAAATGGTGGCAAGAAAATTTCAGTCGCCCCCGTTTTCTTTTGATAAGAGCTAAAAAGAACTGATCTCTTAAGTTTGTTTTGAGAAATGATAATTTCTATATAAGCTATCTAGAAACTCTAAGACAACAGGATCGTCTATAAGAAGTTCTATCTTTTTAATCCATTTAGATATGGGAAAATTTTTATTGTTCTCCCAATGCTGAAGAGCTTGCATCAACAACATAGCCCAGTAAATTTGATTAACAAAATTTCCTTCTGGGCTTTTTCTTTTTTCACAATCATCCCACAAATAAACTATTTTTTCTTTTAGGGTTTTGGGAAGTCCTGAAACAAGAGACTGGATAGATTTTCTATTTTTAACATTCTTATCTTTATCTTTCGCGCTTTTCGTATAAACTTTAGCCATTTCATAAATCAAACTCATTTTAAGCATCTTTCCAACATTTAAACTTTCTTTCTGCCTAACTTTTTTCGCTATTGCGTCTTTTGTTGGTTTTTCTTTTATTTTAGAAAGAACCCAAACAGCTATTGCTAATAAAAAGGCATCTTCGGCAACAGCGCTTTCTTCTTTAACGTTTTTCAATATTCCCTCATTGCTCTTGATTGATTTAAATTTACCTACTTTTAAAATAAACTCAATCTCATTTTTAGCTACTTTATTTTTATTTTTATAAAATTTTTCTTCTACTTGTTCTAAAAAATTACGCAAAATAGGATTATCCACAACTTCTTCTATCTCTTCCCACCATCCGATAACAGGCGAATCTGGCTTTGCTCCCCAATATTCCAATGCTTGAATCAAAGTCTCTATTTTATCTCCTTGTTTTGAAAAAATCCCTTCAGGAGAATTCATTTTTTCATAATTCATCCAACTATCAATTATCTCTTTTTTAATTTCTTTTGGAAGAGATTCGACAAGAGTATTTAGGGCTTCATCTTCTTTTTTAAATTTTATCTGCGCCCTTTCGTTCTTCAATTTTTTGGGCAACCTAATCCACCTTTTTAAAAACTCTTTCCTTTTCTTTCTGTCTTTTGGCAATAACCCCCAATAAGGACTCATGTCGCCTGCGTAAACTTCGCAGAGGTCATGCACGAGACTTATCTTAATAATCTTTTCTAAGTTTAAACAAGGTTTTACTTTTAACGCCAAAATCCAATTCAATACAGCTACTCTAAAAATATGTTGAGCAATTGTTTCTGGGTCTTTAATTTCCAACCAAACAAAACCGCTTCTTCGCATTTTTTTAAGTTTTCCGATTTCAGTAAGAAAATAAACAATCTCTTTCATAGTTTTTTTATTTAAATTATTGGATTACGCAATTTTAAATAATAAATAATCAAATCAGACAGAATAAATGCGCGGATTTAAACCCGCGCATTTATCAATTTCTATAAATTAGCTTGTGTATCTAATTCTTTTTATTTTATAAATCATTTTTGTTGAAGAATTAATTGTAACTTCATCGCCGATTTTACACCCCAAAAGAGCTCTCCCAACCGGAGACTCATTACTAATCTTTCCAAAAGAAGGATTGGCTTCTAGTGTTCCTACAATCTTGAATTCATCTTTGCGTCCATTTACGTCAACTAAAACTTCGGCCCCGATTGAGACAACATCCTTTCTATTTTTTAAAGGAGGTTTTATTAGTTCTACGTTCTTAAAGATATACTCTAACTCAAGAATTCTCATTTCAAGAAAATCCAAATTCTCTTGAAATGAAAAATATTCTGGGTTTGGGTCTTCAGAATGTAAAACTTCTGGAGCTCCGTCTAGTTCTGCTTTAGACTTTTTGATATTTGTCAATTTCTGATATTCTTTTTTTAAATTTTCTAATCCTTCTGTTGTTAAATAGTACTTTCTTTGCATTGCCATATTTCTTTCTTGATAAAAATTAACTGATTGCTTTTTCTGTTCTATTTTTTAAACAACAAAATAAAAAATTAGTGTGCTTAAAGATATATTTCTGATATTTATAATACTATTCTGACCAAAAACTCTTGTCAAGCCTTAGTATCCCATTCCAGGCATTGAAGGCATTTGCGGAATTTCTTTTTCGTCTTTCTTGGGAGATTCTGCCACAACAGCTTCTGTTGTTAAGAAAGTACTCGCGGCAGAAACAGCGTTTTGCAAAGATGATCTGACTACTTTTGTTGGATCGAGAATTCCTGATTCCATTAAATTTTCGTAAATCATGGTTTCCGCGTTAAAACCTATTCCAGATTCGCTTTCTTTTACTTTTTGAACTGCAACAGCTCCATCAATGCCCGCGTTAGAAGCGATTTGCCTTAAGGGTTCTTCAATAGCCCTCTTCAAAATATTAATACCTGTTTTTTCATCGTTATTTTCAGTTAGACCGAATAATTCATCTAAAACCAAACTTGCTCTCAATAAAGCCGTTCCGCCACCCGAGACAACCCCTTCTTCTTTCGCGGCTTTAGTCGCAGAAAGCGCGTCTTCAGCTTTATGTTGTTTTGCTTTTTGCTCAACTTCAGTAGCAGCGCCAACCTTGATTACAGCAACTCCACCTGCTAATTTTGCTAATCTTTCTTGTAGTTTTTCTTTGTCAAATTCAGATTCATTTGTTTTTATTTCGTTCTTAATTTGATTGATTCTTTTGTTAATGCTTTCTTTGTCCCCTTTCCCTTCAATAACAGTTGTATGTTCTTTTGAAGAAATAATTTTTCTTGCGGAACCAAGCGCGTCTAAATCTATATTCTCCAATTTTAACCCAATCTCTTCTGAAATTACTTGCGCTCCCGTAACACAAGCAATGTCTTGCAACATTTCTTTTTTTCTATCTCCAAAACCAGGCGACTTAACTGCCAAAACATCAAAAGTCCCTCTAATTTTATTGATAATAAAAGTTGCCAAAGCTTCTCCGTCTATGTCGTCCGCTATAATTACTAATTCTTTTTTCCCGATTTTAACTATTTTTTCCAATAAAGGTAAAATCTCGTTCAAACTAGATATTTTTTTGTCAGTGATAAGCACATAAGGATTTTCATAAACAGCTTCCATTCTATCCGCGTCAGTTACCATATAATGAGAAATGTAACCTTGGTCAAATTGAAGACCTTTAACAATTTCTTTTTGAATCCCGAAAGTTTTTGATTCCTCAATTGTAATAACCCCGTCTTTACCAACTTCCTCCATTATATCGGCGATTAAAGCGCCTATTTCTTTGTCTTCCGCGGAAATTGTCGCGACTTGCGCTGTTTCTTCTTTGCTTGAAACTTCTTTACTTATCTTTTTTAACTCTTTTATCATTTCTTCCTTGCCTTTATCAATACCTCTCTTAAGCGCTAAAGGATTAGCGCCTGCCGCAACATTCTTTAAGCCTTCTGAAATTATAGCTTGAGCTAAAATTACAGCTGTCGTGGTTCCGTCTCCAGCGCTCTCATTCGCTTTTTCAGCAACTTCTTTTAAGATTTCAGCGCCAAGGTTTTCAATTTTATCTTCCAATTCAATTTCTTTAGCGATTGTAACTCCGTCGTTTGTAATAATAGGCACCCCAAACCCTTTGTCTAAAATAACATTTCTACCCTTTGGTCCAATTGTAACCTTAACCGTATTAGCTAACTTATCTACTCCCATTTTTAATTTTTTACGAGCTTCTTCTTCGTATTTTATTTGTTTACTCATTTTATTTGTAACTTACAGCAATAGTTAAAATTGGCATTCTGCTCAAATTTTGCTACCGCTCTAAGCAATAATATAATTTAACGATTAAAAAATTTCTGTTTTATTCTTGTTACGGTAATCATCGTTTAAATTATTCAATAATAGCTAGAATATCTTCTTCTTTCGCGATTAAATAATCCTTGCCTTCTATTTTTATTTCATTTGGACCGTATTTTGTAAAAAAAACTTTATCACCTATTTTTACGTTAATAGGTATAATTTTACCAGAAGATGTTGTTTTGCCAGGTCCAACGGCAATAATTTTACCTTGTTCCGGTCTCTCTTTTTCGGCTGTTTGCGGAAGAAAAATTCCGGTTTTTGTTTTCTCTTCTTCTTTAGCAGGTTCAATAAGAATATGGTCTGAAAGAGGTTTTATGTTCATAAAAACAACAAACAACGAATAACAAATAATGAACAATAAGAAACATTTTAACGTTTATCAATCTGTTCATTAGTCGCTCTCCGTTATTTTTTTAAAAATAAATTATAAATTATTAATTAATGGGTAATAATCTATTTTAAGAATAATAAAAAATATGTCAAGTTTTATTCTGTTATCTATGTTCTAAGCAAAATTGACTAACAATGATTGACTTTAAAATAAAATCTTGTTAATATTGGTTTATGATAACAGGATTGTTTTTTAATATTTTGGCTGGAATATTGGGAATTTTTTTATCAGCTCGTTTTATTCCAGGGATAGCTTTTTTCGGAGATACGTATATGTTAATCATAATAGGTAGTCTTCTGGGAGGAATTAATTTCTTCATCAAGCCAATTTTAAAAACAATAACTCTTCCTTTAAGGATTCTAACTTTTGGATTGTTCACGTTAGTAATCAATATGGGTTTAATCTGGATAGTGGAAATAATCTTTCCAAAAGATTTAGAGATATCCGGGATTGTTCCTCTTTTTTATGCCACGCTCGTAATCTGGGTTTTAAATTTGATTTTTGGATCATACAATGACAGGGAAAACAGAAAAAAATAAAAAATAAAAACATAAAGGAACATCAATATATGGAAAAATTTATATTAATCGCTCAAATCATTGTTTCTATTCTATTAATGATTTTTATTCTCCTACAACAAAGAGGAACCGCTATGGGTTCCGCTTTTGGAGGAGGAAGCGAAGGCTTTTACTCAACGCGAAGAGGCGCGCAGAAAAAAATTTATTGGGCAGCTATAGTTTGTGGAATTTTATTTATTCTTCTCGCGGCCCTAAACCTCTTTATCTAAGCACAATCTTCTAACCCATCTAATTATTTAACCGAAATGCCCTTGTCTCTCAGAAAAAGAAACCTTAGATTACCCTCTCGGCAACAATGGACGCAATTCTTCAAAGTCTTAACAAAAAAAGAGAAAATCGTCTTTTTTGTTTTCTTTGTTTTTGCCCTAATCAGTTTTTCCTTGATTGCTTTTAATTTTTACTTTGAAAATACCGAAATAGCAGCCTCTCAAGGCGGAACTTACACTGAAGGAGTAATCGGACAGCCAAGATTCATTAATCCAGTTTATGCTAATTCTGACATTGACAGAGATTTAGTTGAATTAATCTTTTCTGGTTTAATGAAATATGACAAAAACTTAGAAATAGTGCCTGACATAGCGCGAGATTATCCTGAAATTGAGGAGCAAGGAAAAATTTACAAATTTTTCTTAAAAGAAAATATTTTTTGGCAAGATGGCGTTCAACTAACGGCAGACGATATAGTCTTCACAATAAAAACAATCCAGAGCTCGGATTATAAAAGCCCACTAATCGCAAATTGGGTCGGAGTAGAAGTTGAAAAAATTGATAAACTTGGAATTAAATTTGAGTTAAAAAAACCATACAGCTCTTTTCTTGAAAATTGCACCCTAAAAATTATACCAAAACATATCTGGGAAAACGTCTCATCGCAAAATTTTCCACTCAGCGCTTATAATTTAGAACCGATTGGTTCGGGTCTTTATAAAATTAAAAAAATAAAATCCAGCGCTTCTGAAAAAATAGACTCTTTAATATTAACGCCAAACCCTTCGTATTTTGGAAAAAAGGCAAATATATCTAAAATTGAATTTCTCTTCTTTGATAACAAGAAAAAGTTGACTGAAGCGACTATATACGGAAATATCAATGGCTTGTCCTCAAGTTCTCTGATCAATATTGATGAATTTCAAAATCTTTTCACAGGCTTAGATAAAGAAAACTGGAAAAAATACTATTTTTCTTTACCAAGATATTTTGCGGTTTTTTTAAATCCTGAAAATTCAGAAATTCTATTCCAGAAAGAAATACGTTTGGCTTTAAATTATGCTACAAACAAAGAAGAAGTCGTTAATAAAATATCAGGAATTTCTTATCCAGAAGTCGTTGATTCGCCTATTTTACCTAAAATTTACGGGTTTGATCCACCGCTTAATATCTATGAATTCAACCCTGAAAAAGCAAAAGAAATTCTTACGGAAATCGGATTTGAAGACTATGACCAGGACGGCTTTAGGGAAAAAATTATTCAAAGAGAACAAGCCTTTACTTTCACGAGCAAACTTCAAGAAGGTTCTGAAGGAACACAAGTCAGCGAACTTCAAAAATGTTTGGCGAAATTTCCGGAAATCTACCCATCAGGAGAAATCTGTGGTTATTTTGGTTCAAAAACAAAACAAGCTGTCATCAATTTTCAAGAAAAATATTCAAAAGATATTTTAGATCCATGGGGATTTAAAAAAGGAACAGGTATAGTCAGCGAAACAACACGCGCGAAACTAAACGAGATTTGTTTTGATAATTCAGAAAAAATTATACCTTTACAATTTTCTTTAGTCACGGTTGACCAACCGCAATTAATCAAAGTCGCGGAACTTCTAAAGCAACAATGGCAGGAAATTGGAATTAACACTAATATTGAAAAATTCCCGATATCTGAATTAGAACAAAATTTTATCAGACCTAGAAATTACGAAAGTTTACTTTTTGGCGAAGTATTGGGTTCGCTGCCAGATCCTTTCCCTTTTTGGCACTCTTCGCAAAATATAGACCCTGGATTAAACTTATCAATATATAACAACAAAGAAGCCGATGTTCTTTTGGAAAAAATTAGAACATCTTTAAGTACTGAAGAAAAAAATAAACAATTAGAATTATTACAAGATATTTTAATAGAAGATGTTCCAGCGGTATTTTTATATAGCTTGGACTACGCTTATTTTGTTTCAGAAGAAGTTAAGGGCATAGAATCTGGAAAAATTGTAGATCCATCAAAACGTTTTTCTAGAATTCAAGATTGGTATATAAAGACAAAAAGAGTTTGGAAATAATTCTAAAATTGTTAAGGTTCTCACGATAATCAATAATCAGGACCAAATAATTAGTAATTAAAGCTAAATGATCAGTGCTAAATTATGAACAAGAAACCAGATATTCGCTATCTATACGACATAAAAGAAATTATCTATGATAAAAATTGGCTGAAAAAAGCTTCCGATTTTGAGCTTTATTATATGCGCAGAGGCGTCAAAGAAAAAAACGGCCTAAGATATGATATCACCACAATCCCAGGACAAATGCTTGGTAAAGAATTTGTAAAAACAAAAGGCCATAAGCATATTGGTAAGTTTAAAGAAATTTATATCGTTCTTAAGGGACAAGCGTTATTTTTAATGCAAAAATGCGAAAACAATGAAGTCAAAGATGTTTATGTCGTAAAAGGCGAAAAAGGCGACGCCGTAATAATTCCCTCTGAGTATGAACACATAACAATTAACCCTTTAAAAGAAAATCTCGAAATAGGAAACTGGATTTCTAAAAATTGTAAGAATAATTACGAAACAATTAAAAAAATGCACGGCGCTTGTTATTTTTATACAAAAAAAGGCTGGGTTAAAAATAAGAATTATAAAAAAATTCCCAAACTTCGTTTTGAAAAACCTCTTAAATCAATTCCGAAAAATCTAAATTTTCTGAAACAAAAATAAGCGCGGGTATGGCGGAACAGAAGACGCGTTAGCTTCAGGAGCTAATGGGAGCAATCCCATGGAGGTGCAAATCCTCCTACCCGCACAACTCCTCGTCAATAAATAAATAAAAAATTTAATCTGTTTTTAAGATTATATTGAGAAATTAAAAATTATAACAACAAACTAATGGAAAAAATATTTAAAACCAAAAGAGAGAAAAACACTAAAAATCTTAGGGTTATCCCTTTGGGCGGATGCGAAGAAGTAGGCAGAAATATGACTGTTTTTGAATGTGGAGAAGATATCATTATTTTAGATATGGGCTTACAGTTTCCAGAAGAAGACACCCCTGGCATAGACTATATAATTCCAAATACAGAGTATTTAAAAGGAAAGGAAAAAAATATCCAAGGGGTTATCTTTTCTCACGGACACTTAGATCATATTGGAGCTGCTCCAATATTATTAAAAAAATTAGGTAATCCTCTCATTATCGGTAGACCTTTAACCATAGAAATGATTAAGCATAGACAAGAAGACGCGGGCAAAGGCAGTTCCAGAGCGCTTAAGGCTCAATACATTAACGACATTAAAGATAGAATAAATTTAGGTTGTTTTAATATTTCCTTTTTTAGGGTAGATCATTCAATTATGGATGCCGTTGGAGTTATAATAGAAACCCCTATGGCAACTATTATTCACCCAGGAGACTGGATGATTGAACACGACCCAACAGGGAAGAGCAAGATAGAATATACGCACTTATCCAGATTAGAAAAACCAACCGTATTAATGCTTGAAAGTTTAGGGTCAACTGATTCAAAAGAACCCATTACAGAAAAAGAAATGATTCAAAATCTTCACAACTTAATTGATTCTGCTCCGGGTAGAATAATCATTGGAACGTTTTCTTCGCAACTGGAAAGAATAAAACAAATCTTAGAATATGCTTCAGAAAAAGATAAAAAAGTGGCTTTAGACGGATTTTCTATGAAATTGAATGTAGAAATAGCTAAAAAATTAGGCTATATTAAGCCGTCCCAAAACACAATCATCCCTATAGATAAAATAAAAGACCACCCTGACAATAAAGTCATCGTAATCTGTACAGGTTCGCAAGGAGAAGAAGTTTCTGCTCTCTCAAGAATAGTTGCTGGAAACCATCGTTTTATAAGTTTAAAAAAAATTGACACTGTTGTTTTTTCTTCTTCCGTAATTCCAGGCAACGAAAGAACAATCCAACGACTAAAAGATAGCATTTATCGTTTATGCGACAACGTTGTTCATAAAGATATAATGGCGGTGCATACTTCAGGGCATAGCAACATAAATGACATACAAGAGATTATAAGGCAGATCAATCCAACTTATTTTATCCCTGTTTACGCCAACCATTTTATGCTCAAAGAAGCTGCTAAAATAGCATTTAACCTTGGCATTAAAAAAGATAAAATTTTCGTTCCTGACAATGGTTCTATTATACAATTTAATAAAGAAGGCGCGAGAATTCTTAAAGAAAAAGCTCCCACAAATTATGTTTTCGTTGACGGGTTAGGCGTTGGAGATATTGGCGACATTGTTCTTAGAGATAGAAAAGTATTGGCTAAAGAAGGAATATTTGTCGTGATAGCAATCGTTGACCACAAAACTGGTCAAGTCAAAGGTTCTCCTGATATAATCTCAAGGGGTTTTATTTATTTAAAAACATCGAAAGATTTACTAGCGCAAACGCGACGCAGGGTAATTTCTATAATAAACAAAACTACTAGAGACAAAGAAACCATAAATTGGGCTAATGTCAAAGACGATATTAGAAAAAAAATCAGTCAATTTCTTTTTTCTAAAACAGAGCGAAGACCTATTATTATTTCAGTCATAATCGAAGCCTAATCAATAAATAGATTTTATGCATAAACCCTCTGTAGGGGTAGAGGTTTTCATAAGATAAGTTTAATTTCAAATAATATATGAAAATTTTATCAGGCATTCAGCCAACCGGTTTAATCCATATTGGAAATTATTTAGGAGCTATAAAGCAATGGGTCGAACTCCAAGAAAAAAATGATTGTCTATTTTTTATTTCTGATTTACATTCTTTGACAATTCCATATAACCCAGAAGAACTTCAAAAAAATATTCTTGAAGTTGCCATGGCCCACCTATCAGTCGGCATTGACCCCGAAAAAAGCATATTCTTCGTTCAATCCCATATCAAAGAACACACCGAGCTTTGCTGGCTCTTAAACACTGTTTGTCCAATCGGAGACTTAGAAAGAATGACTCAATACAAAGAAAAAGCTAAAAAATTTAGAAAAAATCAGAACGCGGGACTTCTTGATTATCCTGTTTTAATGGCAGCGGATATACTTTTATACCAAACAGAAGCAGTTCCTGTCGGAAAAGATCAAATTCAGCATGTTGAACTAACCAGAACTATTGCCAGAAAATTTAACGCGAAATTTGGGAAAACTTTTATTGAACCGAAATCACTTTTGCCGCATAAAGGAGAAAAAATTATGTCTTTAAATAATCCAAAGAAAAAAATGTCTAAATCTTCCGGTCCGGCAAACTACATCTCTCTCTTTGAAAAACCAGAAGAAATCAAGAAAAAAATAATGTCAGCCATAACCGACACAGATAAAACAATAAAATATAACCCGAAGAGAAAACCCGGGATTTCAAATCTTTTAACAATCTATAGTTTGTTTAGTAAAGAAAGAATAGAAGACCTTGAGAAACGCTTTAGAGGTAAAGGATACGCCCAATTCAAAGATTCTCTTGCCGAAGTTTTAATAAATTCCCTGAAGCCTTTTCGGCAAAGAAAAAAAGAATTTGCCTCACGTCAAATTTATATTGAAGAAACTCTTAAAAAAGGAGCAGAAAAAGCAGAAAATATCGCAAAATATTCTATGCAGGAAGTTAGAAAAAAAATGGGATTAATTTAAACGTTTATCACCTATTACTTATCACTAATCACCCCCAAGCTGTTAATAGCTTGGAGATTAATTACTACTGATCAATCCTATAAGCTTTTTCTTCTTTTGGTCCAATAGTTTTTGCGTGTCTGCCTCAATCATCATTCTTAAAAGATTTTCCGTGTTTGAGGGACGAACCAAAAACCACCAATCTTGAAAATCTATTCTTAGTCCATCTATTTTTGAAATTTTCCCCTTTTCAAACTTTCTTTCTAATTTTTTCATCATCGCTTTTTTGTCTTTTATTTTAAAATTTATCTCGCCTGAATGAAAATATTTTCTGAAAGGATTAATCAATTCTGAAAAATTTTTACCTTTATTAGAAGAGAGAATTTCCAAGATTTTTAACAAAACGAAAAGCGGAGCTTCGGAAAAATAATGCGACATTTTATAGTAATGACCAGAAAGCTCGCCTGCAAAAAAGATATTTTCTTGACGCATTTTTTCTTTTATTAAAGAATGCCCAACTTTCCAGACAAACGGTTCGCCTTGATTCTCTTCAATGGTTTCTTTAACCGATCTGCTTGAACGGACATCGTATAAGATTTTTACGCCAAGATTTTCTTTTAAGATAGATTTAGATAAAAAGGCAGTGATTAAATCACCTGAAATTATTTTTCCTTTTTCGTCAACAAAAATAATTCTGTCTCCATCTCCATCCAAAGCAACCCCTAGGTCTGCTTTTTTATTTTTAACAGCTTCTATTAAATTGAACAGATTTTTTTTTATTAAAGGATCAGGTGGATGATTGGGAAAACTTCCATCTGATTTTTCAAATAAAGAATATATCCTACAAGGCAATTTTTTTTTAAATTCTGGAAGTAAAATCCCAGGCACAGCATTAGCAACATCAATAACAATTTTAAGCGATCCCATTTTCTTAACATTGAAATTTTTAAAATTAAACCTTATATATTCTGCTAAAACTTGTTTTTTTATTATCCTGCCTTTTTTAATCTTTGAAGAAAATATATTTTCATTTTCTAATAACATCTTTTTTATTTCATTTAATCCCCTTTCAGCGCTTATTGGAATAGATTTTTCTCTAACCATTTTAAAGCCATTATACCCAGCCGGGAGATGGGAAGCCGTGATATTTATACCTCCCTCAAATTTAAAATGGCTTACGGTAAAATAAAATAGCGGCGTTGGAGAAAGCCCAATGTCAATAACATCAGCTCCTTGATCAGTTAAACCTTTTATTAAAGCTTCAGATATCTTTTTTGAAGAAAGGCGATTATCTCTACCAACAACAATTTTTAGGTTTCTTTTGTTTAAAAACAAGACATAGGCCCTGCCAATAAAATAAGCGGTTTTTATGTTTATCTCGTCAGGAAAAACGCCCCGGATATCATAAGCCTTAAAAATGTTAGGATTAATTTTCATATTTAAAACAGATTAGTTTAATTAATTATAGCACAATTTTTAAAAATCAGCTTGACCAGAAAAGGCATAACTGCTATTATGCTATTATTGATTACTTAGTAATAAACTATGAATTTTTATCAGTTAATTTATTTAATAGACGCCAACCTGACTTCAGAAGAATTAAATTCTTTGCCCCAAAAAATAAGCAATTTTATTCTAGAAGAAGAGGGAAGCTTGGATAAAGCAGAAAAACCAATCAGGAAAAAACTTGCTTATTTTATTAACAAAAAAAATGATGCTTTTTTAGCTGTTTTAAATTTTTATTTAATACCAGACAAATTAAAGAAAATTGAGAAAAAGCTTAAATCTGAAAAAGAAATTTTACGTTATATGCTTTTGGTCAATAAGACACCTAAAAAAATTATTTTAGAAAAAACTGTTAGAAAAATTCCTGAAATTATAAAAAAATCGCCGGAACCTTTAAAAGAAACGAATGTTGAGCAACAAGAAAATAAAAAAGAAGAATTAGAGAGAATTGATAAAAGAATAGAAGAAATCTTAAATACAGGTTAATACGAATTTTAGCGAATTAATGCTAATTTAAATTACGCATAAATTAGTTAAATTTGTATAAATCAACTTCTATGAATTTAAATAAAGTTTTTATTTTAGGAAATTTGACAAGGGATCCAATAATTAAAGTATTACCTTCCGGGCAATCCGTAGCTAATTTTGGGGTTGCAACAAATAGATTTTTTTACGATAAAGATAAGCAAAAAAAGGAACAAGTTGAATTCCATAATATCGTTGCCTTTGGCAGAACAGCGGAAATAATCCAGCAATATTTAAAAAAAGGGTCTATGGTTTTAATAGAAGGCAGGATTCAAACAAGAAATTGGGAAGACCAATCGGGTAATAAACGCTTTATGACAGAAATTATTACCGAAAAAATGCAACTTGGACCAAGAAACGCTTCTTTTCAAAGAGATAATTCTGATTTTTCCGATTCATACCAAAATCAAAACAAAGGAGATAAATTTCAAGAAGATATTCCTGTTATAGAAGAAGGTCAAGATGAGCCAAGTTTCTCTCGCGCTCCTGGGGATTCAAACGCTGAAGCTAAAGAAAATAAAAAAGAATCAATTAAAGAAAGCGATTTAAATGATAACGAAGAAGAAATTGATTTAAAAGATATTCCTTTTTAAGGATATTAGCGAACCCTGATTAATG
This sequence comes from uncultured Candidatus Saccharibacteria bacterium, assembly GCA_964469955.1. GTDB lineage: Bacteria > Patescibacteriota > Minisyncoccia > Minisyncoccales > GWA2-38-27 > CAYXZK01. The sequence goes on from CAYXZK010000005.1 coordinate 64,817, forward strand.
TTCGTTGGTTATACTGGTTACTAATTATTTATTATTATTATTTATAGAAATTTACACAGATATGATTTGTTATTTCTGCCAAAAGAATATTGATGAAATAGATTTCAAAAACACAGAACTTCTTCAGAAGTTTATTTCAGGTTTAGGTAAAATAAGACCTAAGAAAAGAACAGGCGTTTGCTCTAAGCACCAAAGACAATTAAAAAGAGCCATTAAAAGAGCGCGTCACTTAGGATTGCTTTCAGCTACCGAGAAATAAAGAATCTCTATTGGTTAAAATTAGTTTCGTAAATTAAATCATCTAAATTTAGTTTAAAAAGACAAAAACGCTTTTAAAAGCGTTTTTGTCTTTTCGGAAAAGATATTTTTTGATTAATGATTTATACTCTTATCCGTAATTGATTTTTTAATTTCTTTGGCTGCTTTAGGGTTTTCTCTTAAAAATTCTTTGGCTGCTTCCATACCTTGTCCTAATTTCATGTCTTGATATTGGAACCAACTTCCAGATTTTTTTATAATATTATAACTCATGCCAATATTTAATAAATCCGCAAAATAAGAAATTCCTTCATTGTAGTAAATATCAAATTCGCAAACTTTAAAAGGAGCACCTACTTTATTTTTATCTATTTTGGCTTTAATACGACTGCCAATAATTTCATCACCATGTTTTATTTTAGCAATCCTTCTTAAATTAATTCTCACGGAAGAATAAAATTTTAGAGCAAGCCCGCCTGAAGTTGTTTCGGGTGAACCAAACATAACACCGATTTTCATTCTTGTTTGATTCAAAAACACAAGCGAAGTTCTTGTTTTAGAAATGATTGCAGATAATTTTCTTAAGGCAGAAGACATCAATCTTGCTTGTAAACCAATACGGAATTCACCAATCTCGCCCGCAATCTCCGCCTTAGGAGCCAAAGCGGCAACAGAATCAACAATAATAGTATCTGTTTGTCCTGATCGAATTAAACTTTCCACGATTTGTAAAGCTTCTTCGCCTGAATCTGGTTGAGAGACCAAAAGATCATTAGTATTAACTCCAATTCTCTTCGCATAATCAGGATCAAGCGCATGTTCAACGTCTATAAAAGCTGCTGTACCGCCGCGTTTTTGAGCTTCAGCGCAAATATGCAAGGCAAGAGTTGTTTTGCCTGTTGATTCAGGACCAAAGATTTCAATAACTCTGCCTCTCGGAATTCCGCCAACACCTAAAGCAAGGTCTAGGGAAATAGAACCAGTTGGAATCACGTCAACGTCAACAGCCCTTGTCTCTCTAAGCTTCATAATTGATCCTTCTCCAAAACGTTGTTTAATTTCAGCTATTGCTTCTTCTAAATCGTTTTTCCCTATTTCTTTTATTTTTTTCTTAGGCATAACTTTATTTTATCAATAAAAAATTTTATACGCAAATTAATTAAAAACTAATTCTGGCTAACTTAAACGAAATTTAATTCCAGATTGTATTTAAATATTACAACAATCTTTATATTTTTTTCCATCCCTCTTCATCAATTTGCGGCTCCCCTTCTTCAATGGTTTGGGTTTGAGCAACAGCATATATCTCTCGCGGCTTTGCTCCATCCGCAGGCCCGACTAATCCTTTTTCTTCTAAAATATCAATTAATCTCGCTGCCCTAGCGTAACCAATTCGCAATCTTCTTTGCAGTAAAGAAGCTGACGCTTTATTGGCTTCTATTACAACTCTTTTTGCTTCTTCGTAGAGAGGATCTTCATCGCCGTAAAATTCATTTGATCTTTCTTCCCTATCTTCATGAATTTTCTCTATTTCTTGAACCAAATCAGGCTCTGCTTCTATTTTATTCTCTCTTTTTTCTTCTTCTAAAATTATATGAGCAATAACTTTTTTAACCTCTCTTTCTGATACATAGGAACCTTGCACTCTCTTTGGTTTAATTATATTAGCTGATATATAAAGCATATCTCCAAAACCCAATAACTTCTCCGCCCCAGCTGTATCTAAAACAGTTCTTGAATCAACTTGAGAAGCAACTTGAAAAGTAATTCTAGAAGTTATATTTGCCTTAATTAAACCTGTTATAACTTCAACAGAAGGTCTTTGCGTAGCAACCACTAAATGAATTCCGGCTGCCCGCGCCATTTGAGCAAGTCTAACTATCTCTGCTTCAATTTCTCTGCCTTTAGCAACCATTAAATCAGCTAATTCGTCAATAATGATAACGATGAAGGGTAAAACAGACGTCCCGCTTTTAAGCGCTTTTTCGTTATATGAATAAATATTTCTTGTTTTTGCCTCCGCCAATAGGTCGAATCTTCTCTCCATTTCTTTGATTAACCATTTTAAAGCATTAAGAGCTTGAGTCGCGTTATAAATTATTGGACATAAAAGATGAGGGAGATTGCCATATATAGAAAATTCAACTCTCTTAGGATCAATTAATATAAGTCTTAAATTTTCAGGGCTAGAACTTCTAGCGCCAATGCTTGGTTGATATAAAAGACTTTGAATCAAAGAATTAAGAAAAATTGTTTTACCGGTTCCAGTACTTCCAGCAACTAAAAGATGAGGCATTTTAGCTAAATCGGCATAAATAGGAGCGCCTGAAACATCTCTGCCTAACGCAATAATTAAATTTGATGAGAATTTTTCAAATTCTTTATTTTCTATTAAATTTCTTAATTTTACTTGAGCGCGAATTTTATTCGGAATCTCAATTCCAACTAAAGATCTCCCCGGCACAGGAGCCTCTATTCTTATTGGATGGCTTGCTAAAGCTAAAGATAAATCATTAGAAAGATTTGTTATTTTGGACAGCTTCACTCCTTCTGATGGCTTTAAAGTATATTGGGTTACTGTTGGCCCTATATTTATTTCTGACATCGTAACATCAATGTCAAAATTTTCCAAAGTCTTTTTTATTATCGCCGAATTCAATTTAGTATCTCCGCTACTAGGAACGCCGCGTTCAGGCTCCAATAGATTAATTGGAGGTGGTTGATAAGAAGAAGCTCTAATTCCTGTTGTTGGCTTATTCTCTATCTTTAAAGAATCTATTTGTTTTTCTTCCTTAATTCCTTGATCGTAACTAATTTCGTCTGTTGGAACTTCTTTTACTTTAAATTTTGGAGCAAAAAATTTTTTGATAATTGAGGGCTTAGGAACATCTTCTTGAATGTCTTTAGAAAATGTATCTTCTTTTGCTTTAGATAAACCAAAACAAGAACGTAAAAAATAATAAAAAATCAAAAGACCAATAGCTATTAAAGCTAAGAATATAATTTGAGTTACCCAAAATCCAGAAAATTTCAAAAACGGCCAACTTAAAATATATCCCCACAATCCACCTTTTCTAAGAACAGGGTCGAAAGAATTAACCATACCAGTCAATCCAGAAATTAATATTAAAATTGACAATATTATTGGCCAAAAAATATTTTGTTTTTCTTTAAAAGTTTCTGGCCTATGCCTTGAAGCTAAAAAAATAAATCCAGCTAATATAAAAACTAGCGGAGTTATAAAAATTATTTCTCCGATTAAAAACCGCGCGCTTTCCATGAAAAATTTTCCAACCGACCCAGCTTGATTAAAAAAACTTAAAGTTATGATTAACGCTAACAAAATCGCAAAAATTCCCCAAATCTTTTGAGTAATCTCGTTTGGCAAAGAAAATCTCTTTAGTTTTTTCTCTTCCGTAAAAGAATTTCTGTTTTTTTTCTTATTTTTCTTATTTTTTTTAGACAATAAAAATAATGAACAGCGAAAAATAAGCAAATATCAATAATTAATGATTAATGCTTGCGTATCCTTTGTTGTTCTTTTAGGGTCCTTCTTATTATTATAGCATCTTTCTTATTTCTTAAAACCAGTGCCGCAAGGAACTAATTTCCCGATTATCACATTTTCTTTTAAACCGTGCAATTTATCTTCTTTGCCCTCAAGAGCTGCTTTTATCAAAACTTTTGATGTTTGTTGGAAAGAAGCAGAAGATAAAAACGAATCTGTGGTAAGAGCCACGCGAGATATTCCTAATAAAACAGGAACAGATACCGCCATTTCTTTGTTCTCTTTTTTAAGAATTGCGTTTTCTTCTAAAAATTCTGCTTTTTCTACAACCTGATCAATTCCAAAAGAACTGTCGCCGGGGTTCTTAATTTTTACACGAGAAAACATTTGACGTGTTATAACTTCAACATGTTTGTCATGAATAATAGCTCCTTGGGTAACATAGATATTTTGTATTTCGTTTAAAATATACCTTTTGGCCTGTTCCTCCCCTTTTATCTTAAACACCTCTTTCAGGTCCAAGCTACCTTCGCAAAGCTGCTGCCCTATTTTAATATCTTGTCCTTTTGATACAAAAATCGCTGACTTATGCGGTATTTTATATTCCACAATTTCTTCTTTTTCTTTTTTATTTCTCGCTAATTTGCTTTTATCTCTATTTTTTGTCTCAATATTCATTTTAGCATCTGAGATATTGCCAGCTTTATCTTTAACCCTAATCCTAATTATTTTATCATCTGTTATATCAACAACTTTCCCTTCTACATTAGAAATTTCAGCTTTTCCTCCGGGTATTCTTGCTTCAAAAACCTCTTGGACTCTTGGTAGTCCTTGCGTGATATCAGCTCCTCCGACAACTCCACCGGTGTGAAATGTTCTAAGGGTTAATTGCGTCCCCGGCTCACCAATTGATTGAGCAGCTATAATTCCAACCGCTTTTCCTAATTTAACTAATTTATTCAAGCCAAAATCCCAACCATAACATTTCTGACATATTCCTCGCACAGATTTACAAGTCAAAGGAGACCTAACTCTAATTTTTTGAATTCCAGAATCAATAATTTTTTCTGCGGCGACCCAATCAATTATCTCTCCTTTTTTAACAACAACTTCTTCGCTTTTTAATTCTTTATCGCCAGCCATTGTTATCTTTTCTGTTTTGATGTCTTCTACAGAGGTTCTCCCTAAAATTTTATAAAGAAAATTCTGACCTATTTTATTAGAATCTTCTCTATAAATTTCAAGGCCTTCGTTATCCTTACAATCTTCTTCCATAACTATGGTTTCATGAGCAACATCAACAAGCCTTCTTGTTAAGTAGCCTGCCGTTGATGTCCTTAAAGCAGTGTCAGCCGTTCCTTTCCTAGCGCCATGAGTAGAGATAAAATATTCCAATACATTAAATCCTTCCTTAAAGGAACTTTTTACAGGCAATTCCATGATTTGACCTGAAGGATTTATAACTAAACCTTTCATGCCTGCCATTTGAACTGGCTGAACCCAAGAACCTCTCGCGCCTGAATCTATAATAGCAAAAACCGTGCCTGTCTTTGGCAAGCATTTAGGAACTAATTTTTCAATTTCTGACTTAGTCCTTGTCCAAACCTCTATGACCGTACTCGTTTTTTCAGCTCTAGTAAGCAATCCTTTTCTAAAGTGATCTTCTATTTTTGTTATTTCTTTTTCAGCTTTTTTAACAATCTCTTCCTTCTCTTTTGGGACGACTAAATCGTCCATTGCCCATGTCATCCCAGACAAAGTAGCATTTTCAAATCCTAGCGTTTTGATTTTATCCAAAGTCTCTTCAGCTGTTTCTTGGCCGTAATTTGAAATAATTTTAGCAACTATTTTTTCTATTTTCTTTGAATTCATTGACATATTCACAAAAGGATAATCTTCAGGCAATGATTCGTTAAACAAAATTCTCCCAGCAGAAGTCTCTATAATATCATTGAAACCGCTTGCTTCATTTGATAATTTTTTATCTTTATGATCAGAAGACTCATTCGTGCGAGTTTTGAAATCTATCATTCTAACTTTAATCAATTCTCTCAATCCTATCTTCCCCAGATCGTAAGCCAAAAGCGCTTCCTCTGGGCTTGACATAATTTTTTGCTTTCTGCCTAACTTTAAGTTCTCAACTTCTTGATCTTTACTATCATTTTTACCCAAATTTTTAATATCTGCTTGTTTCGGAATTTTAGTCATCCAATAGCACCCAAGCACAATGTCTTGAGTAGGCAAAACAATTGGAGTGCCTGTTGTTGCTTTTAATAAATTAAGACTTGATAGCATTATTTCTTTTGCCTCTTTTTGGGCTTCACGACTTAAGGGAAGATGAACTGCCATCTGATCGCCATCAAAATCAGCGTTAAATGCTTTACAAACCATTGGATGCAATCTTATAGATTCGCCTTCTATTAAAACTGGTTGAAAAGCCTGGATTCCTAAATGATGCAAAGTAGGCGCTCTGTTTAACAAAACCAATTTGTCTTTGGCAACCTCCTCTAAAATTTCCCAAACTTCGTCTGTTTGTTGTTCTATCAACTTTGAGGCTCCTCTCACATTATAGACTAATTCTCTGTCTAAAATTTTCTTAATAACGAAAGGTTTAAATAGTTCTAAGGCCATTTTTTTAGGAAGTCCGCATTGGCGCAATTTGAGTTTTGGGCCAACTACAATTACAGATCTTCCTGAATAATCAACTCTTTTCCCTAAAAGATTTTGACGAAATCTACCCTGTTTGCCTTTTAAAATATCAGCCAATGACTTTAAGAACCTTCTTCCTCCTGTTGTAGCGGTAGTCAAAACTCCTTTCCTCATCCCATTGTCAATTAAAGAATCAACTGCTTCTTGCAACATTCTCTTTTCGTTCCTTATAATAACTTCAGGCGCGTCAATTTCTAAAAGATACTTAAGGCGGTTATTTCTATTAATCACCCGTCTATAGAGATCATTCAAATCAGACGAGGCATAACGTCCGCCGTCTAATTGAACCATTGGTCTTAAGTCAGGCGGCAAAACAGGCAAAACTGTTATAAACATCCATTCTGGCCTAATATTAGCTTTAACCATTCCCTTAAAAGTCCTTAATCTTCTCCAAATTTTCTTTCTATTCGCAGGAATCGCTTCATCTGCTTCTTTCTTTAAGGACTTAATTTCTTTTTTTAAATCAATTTCCTCAAAAATCTTTTTTAATGCTTCTGCTCCAGTTCCAGCTACAAAAATTTCTCCGTATTTTAAAGAAAGTTCGTAATACTCAACTTCAGAAATAATACTTAAAAATTTAATTTTTGAAATTTCTTCTTTGGCTTTTTCTCTCGCGTTTTTTAAATCTTCTAGTTTTGATTGCAATTTTGTTTTTTCCGCTACACTCATTTTAGCAATATCAGTATAAACTCCTTTTTGTTCTTTAATTTTTATCTTGTATTCTTTCTCAATCTCTTCCAAACATTTCTCCTTGGCTTCTTTGTCAACTTTAGTAATAATATAATTCGCGAAATAAATAACTTTTTCCAGTTGGTGCATCGGAACATCTAAAATCATCCCCATTCTTGATGGAACTCCTCTCAAAAACCATATATGAGAAACCGGGCAAGCTAATTTGATATGGCCCATTCTTTCTCTTCTAACCGAAGATTTCGTGACTTCAACTCCACATCTGTCACACACAACTCCTTTATAGCGAATTCTTTTGTATTTCCCACAATAACACTCGTAATCTTTTGTGGGACCAAAAATCTTTTCGCAAAAAAGCCCATCTTTTTCTGCTTTTTGGGTTCTGTAATTAATTGTTTCAGGCTTAGTCACTTCTCCATGACTCCAATTTAAAATATCGTCTGGTGAAGCAAGTTTTATTCTTATTGATTCTAAATCAGAAACACGCATAAATTTAACAGGCGCTATTAATTTATTAATTATTTATCTTATAAAAATTCTTTTGAAAACTAATCTTCTGCATGTTCATTGCTCTTTGGTTTTTCTTTCACCTCAATGCTTAATCCGAGAGATTTTAATTCTAAAACCAACAAATTAAATGAAGCCGGAATGTTCGGGCTCTTTATTTGTTCCCCTTTTAAAATCTCTTCATAGGTTGTAGCTCTTCCAGAGACATCATCCGATTTAATTGTCAACATTTCTTGTAAGCAATGCGCTGCTCCATATCCCTCTAAAGCCCAAACTTCCATTTCTCCAAATCTTTGCCCTCCAAACTGAGCCTTACCTCCTAACGGCTGTTGTGTAATTAAAGAATAAGGTCCGATTGATCTCATGTGAATTTTATCCTGAACCATGTGAATTAATTTAATCATATAAATATATCCAACCATAACTCTATTAGAAAAAGGCAATCCAGTTCTTCCGTCATACAAAATAACTTTTCCGTCTTCAGCAAAACCTGCTTTTTTTAATTCCTGTTTTATGTCTTCACTAGTCGCTCCAGACATAGGCGGAGTAATCGCGGTATAATTCAAATTTTTTGCAGCCAACCCAAGATGAGTTTCCAAAACTTGACCAAGATTCATTCTTGAAGACACGCCCAATGGGTTTAAAATAATATCAATTGGAGTTCCGTCTTCCAAAAATGGCATTTCTTCAATTGGAACTACTTTAGAGACAACACCTTTGTTTCCATGTCTACCCGACAATTTGTCGCCCGCTTGAACCTTTCTAATAACAGACACCTTAACTTCAATTCTTTTTATAACGCCTTGTTCTAATTTATGCCCATTCTCTCTGGAAAAAATCTTTACGCCCGTTACTCTTCCCTTTTTCCCGTGTTCCATTAATAAAGAAGTATCTTTAATGTCTCTCGCCTTTTCTCCAAAAATGGCTTTCAATAACCTCTCTTCGGCTGTCAGACCAGCTTCTCCTTTTGGAGAAATTTTTCCGACCAATATATCATTTGGCCCAACTTCAGCTCCAATTCTGATAATACCTTCTTCGTCCAAATCTTTTAATTTTTCTTCTGAAACATTTGGTATGTCGCAAGTAGTGATTTCAGGTCCTAATTTTGTTTCTCTAACATCGCACCTAAAACTTTCAATATGAATTGAAGTAAAATAATTATTTTTAACCAATCTTTCTGAAATAATAATAGCGTCTTCAAAGTTTAATCCTTGCCAAGACATAAATGCCACAAAAACATTTCTACCTAAAGCAAGCCTGCCTTTAGCTATCGCCCCGCCACTTGTCAAAACATCTCCTGCTTTGACTTTCTGCCCTTTTTCAACCAAAGGCCTTTGGTGAAAACAAGTATATTGGTTAGTTTTCAAAAAAGTTCTTAGATTATAAATTTTTGGTTTTGATTTTTTATTTCTAATTTCTATCTGTTCAGCGTCAACTTCAGACACAACTCCATCTTCTTCGCATATAATTTCTTGGCCAGAATCTCTAGCAATTTTTTCTTCTATTCCAGAACAGACTAAAGGCGGTTCAGGATTGATCAAAGGGACAGCCTGTCTCTGCATAGTTGAACCCATAAGCGCTCTATTGGCGTCATCATTCTGCAAAAATGGTATAAGAGAAGTTCCAACAGAAAAACACTGTTCAGTAGAAACATCCATAAAATCTACTTTATTTTTATCAATCTCGCCTGGTTTTCCTTTTATCCTAGCTTCAACTTTTTTAGGAACAATTCTTCTTTGATCGTCAATTAGCGTATCTCCTGGGATAATATTGTATTTTTCATCTTCAAAAGCGCTTAAATATTCTATCTTACGCGTTATCTGTCCTTTTTCTACTCTAAAGTAAGGAGTTTCAATAAATCCATATTGATTAATCCTAAAAAAAGAAGAAAAGTGGTTAACCAATCCTATATTAGGACCTTCTGGAGTTTGAATTGGACATATTCTGCCATAGTGAGAAGGCTGGACATCTCTCACTTCAAAACCTGCTCTTTCTCTTGTTAGTCCGCCTGGACCAGTGGCAGATAATCTTCTTTTGTGTTCAAGTTCAGCCAACGGATTTTCGTTATCCATAAATTGACACAATTGAGATGAAGTAAAAAATTCCTTGACAACAGCCATCACAGGACGAGCATTAACTAATTGAATAGGGGTTAGCGCGCGCGTCTCCAATGTTGACATTTTGTCTTTTATAATTCTTTCTGTTCGCATCAATCCAACCCTAAATCTATTTTGCAAGAATTCAGCTAAAGTTCTTACTCTTCGATTGCCTAAATGATCAATCTGATCAGGTTCAGACTCAGGATCGTTGCTTAGTCTTATAATCTCTCTTATAACGGCTTTAATGTCTTCTACTTTTAAAATTCTATCTTCTGGTTTAATCTCTTTATCTTTGGGTGTCTGAATCTCTTCTAACCTTCTTCCCATTCTCCATCTGCCAACCTTAGACAAATCATACCTATCAAAGCTAAAAAAAGTATTTTCAATTAATTCTTTGGCAGTTTCAGGACTAGCTAAGTCTCCTGGCCTCAATCGTTTATAAACTTCAACCAAAGCATCTCTTTGGTTTTGAGTAATATCTTTTTTTAAGGTTTCTTCTATGTAATCAACATCTCCTTTATTAACATCTTTAAAAAAACTTTTAATTTGTTTATTATCCTCAACTCCAAAAGCTCTTAATAGAGTTGTCACGGCTACTTTTCTTTTTCTATCTATTTTTACTCCTATGAACCCAGTTGGATCTGTTTCAAATTCAAGCCAAGCCCCGCGATTAGGAATAATTTTTGCGCCAAAACATTTTTTACCGCGGGAATTTTGCAAGGTAAAAAAAATACCTGGAGAACGAATAAGTTGCGAGATACCAACCCTTTCAACTCCATTAATAATAAAAGTTCCCCTCTCTGTCATTAAGGGGAAGTCTGTTAGAAAAATTTCCTGATCTTTTGTTTCTTTTGTTTTAAGGTTAACTAATCTTGTTTTAACCCTTAGAGGGACTTCAAAAGAATCATTATTCTCTTTTGCTTCAAGATCATTTTTATATCTGCATTTGCCAAATTTATAATCCAAAAACCAAAGCTCAAGTTCCTTGCCAGAATAGTCTCTAATAGGAGAAATTTCAGAAAATATTTCATTTAATCCTTTTTCGCAAAGCCATTTCCAACTTTCTTTTTGAAGAGTTAATAAATAAGGCAACGATAAAGAAATTTTTGATTTTGAAAAATCTTTTATTTTTATATTTTCCATAAATAAACAAAATAAAATAACTTCACGAACAAAAAACGCATTTTACGTAAGCGTTTTCAAGATTGAGGAAATCAAGAATATTTTCTATTTATAATATTAATATTTTTGAAATATAAAATATTTTTTAACAAAAACCTATTTTTCAAACAATCAAATTTTTCCTCTGGAATAAATCCTGTTTCTAAATTCTGAATACCTAAGAATCAATTAAAAAATTCCAAAATTCCATTTTACAAAAACAAAACACCTTGCAACGATTTTTAGGCGCAAAGAGAATTCAGCGCAATTTAATTAATTTCTTAAAGCGTTTTAAATTTTATTATTTTTTAAGAAATTTGTCAACCCCTTGTCTAATACTTTTCAATAAAATTCTTTTTTTACTCCTTTTCAGGTTGCAATTCTTCTGGAGATCCTTCTTCAATAGGAATTTTAGGCGGTTCTTCTTCTATGATATTTTCTAACGCCCTTCTTCCATTTCTTAAGTTTTCCAAAATAGTTTGAACTTCTGAATTATCAGGATTTAATTCAGCCACTTTTCTAAATTTTTCAATTGCTAAAGAATTTTGTCCCAACTTGTCGTAAGCAAGACCTAAGAAATACAAAGCGTTTGAATAATTAGGATTAAGCAAAATTGTCCTTTCCAACTCGTTCTTGGCTTTTTCGTAATCTTTATTTTGATAATAAATTAATCCTAATTGAAAGGATAGTCCAATGTCATCGGGAGCAATTCTTTTCGTTTTTTCTAATTGACTAATAGCTTCTATTTGTTTGCCTTGCGATTGATAAGCCATCGCGATTTGAAAACACGCCGGCGCATAATCAGATTTTAATTCGATCGCTTTTTCAAATTCACTTATTGCTTCATTAATAATTTTATTCTTTTCTACGCTTTGTTCCTCTGTCAAAAAAAATGATTTGTTTAACAAGGCTATACCTGTTTGTGTTGAAAAATAAGGATTATGTGGCTCAAGCTTTAAAGCTTCCGCGTAAGATGTCTTTACCCAATCTTCTGATCCATCTATTATGCCTATCATGTTCTGATAGATAAATCCCCTGACAGACCAATTCGCGACATTCTTAGAATTAATTTCAGTGGCTTTTTTAACGGAAAGGAGAGAGTCGCTAATTAGAGTTTGAGCTTGTTGGCTAATTTCTTCTTTTGGCAAATCTGTTCTATTCGCAATTTCGTTTATTTTTTTAATGTAAACTTGCGATAATTCTCTCCAATATAAATCAACTTTTGAATTTAAGCCTACTGCTTTTTCGAAAAAAGTAATAGAATTATCACTTTCTCCTTTTTGCCAAGATTTTATTCCTTTAAGATAATATGCGTCTGCCGCATATCTCTGCCCTTCTGTAATTAAGACACCTAAGCCAAAAATGAAAATTATAGTGAAAACGAAAGTAGTAGCCAAGGTTGCTAAAGATGAAGACTTAAGCGCAATTTCTTTCTTGGTAAAAGAAGTTAAGGCAACAAAACTTGCTATTAATAAGAAAAACAGGAACTCTAAAGACAAATTAGACGGGTGGAGAAAATAAGCGAACAATAAAACAATAAAACTAATAAAAGTTCCAGCGCTTAAAAGCCACAATAAACCCGTATCTTCTTTGTTTTCTTTCAGCCTATCAACGCTTTTCTCGTTCTTAACTAATTTTTCTCCTTGACCTGCCTTTCCAAAAAAAGACTTTATGCCATAAAAAATAAATAGAGCGATAAGGGTTAAAAAAGAAATAATCCCCAATACGCCTGTTGTGCTAAATATATCAAGAAATTTTGAACCGCTATTTTGAAACCTAACATTCCAAAATGGATTATCGTTAAACTCAATTTTCTTATACTTAGAGAAATCGTATATAAAAGTTCCTGGACCCGTGCCTAAAATAGGATTTTCTTTTAACGCTTTTTGTCCAATGTCAAAACTTGTTCCTTGCTTTAAAAACACTTCTATGTTGCGCGCGGGCATTCCGGAAACCTCAAAACTAAAAAAAATGAAAAATAGAGATAATACCAAGCAAAATGTAGGTAAAATCAACCAACGATTGTCAAAAAATTCTCTTTTTTGAGTAACGAAAGTGATAATCAAGGCAGATCCTATTACTACTAACCACCATGCGGTTGGAAAGTTTGCCAAGATTAATAAAACAATACTTACAAGAAGCGTTAGTAGAAAAAGTATCCTTAAAAATCCTTTTGCTTTTGTTGTTAAGAGAATAAATAAAGGCAATAAAACAGCGCTAAAAATAGCCAAACTAGTAACAGTTCCAATCGTATTGAAAGATGGAACACTGGCAAAGTCAAAGGGAAATATAAACTTTCCAAAAAGTTGTAAAACCCCAAAAAGAATTGCCATAAAACTTGAGAAAACCAACACAGACATTAGCCTGAAAATTTCTTCTTTTTTGAACAGATTTGTTATTAAAAAATACAATAATACCAAACTGAATAAAGTCATAAAGCTATCTGAAGTAACTTGAGGCCAACCCCAAAAACTCCCATACGGCCATAAAGAAAAAATAGTTGAACTTAATAAAATCAGTAAAAATCCTAAAACGGGAAAATGCAAACGATTAAAATTGAATTTAAACTTTCCCACGCTTAAGGTTTTTAATATCCATGCGAATATTGAAATAAAAACCAAAACTATCAACAATGCTTGTTTGTTGAAATCAAGAACATTCGCCGTCCAAGGCAAGAAGAAAAGCGGCAATAAAAAAATTAAAAGATAAAGACTGCCTTTAGAAATTTTTTCGTAAATCTCACCTGTTTTAGGAGAGACTTTGCTTGGAGAAGTTTGGTTTAAATTCTTTGTCATATTTTTAAATAATTAATTATTAATTATTGATTAACGATTATTGATAAATCGCGATTCCTAAAAATCATTAATCTCTGCGAACCTAAAAAAGAGACTTGTTGATAATTATTATAATATGTAGTTTATTCTTAAGCAATGTTTAAAACTTTTATTTCCTTTTAAGATAGAATTAATTAATTTTCGTGCTTTGGAGTATTCCAAAACTAATAAAAACAGCGATTAAGCCTGAACCGCCATAACTAAGCAAAGGCAAAGAAACGCCAATAACAGGTAGGACGCCGAGATTCATTCCAATATTGATAAATAGTTGCGATGATAAAACAATAATAATTCCTGAAGCGAAAAGACGCGGAAAATTAGTTTGAGACATAACAGCAATTTTCATAATTCTCCAAAATAAAATTACATAAAGGCACAGAAGAAACGATATGCCTATAAGCCCGAACTCTTCCGCGATAGAAGCAAAAATAAAATCCGTATGAGGTTCAGATAAGAATCCATGTTGGGTTTGCGATCCCTTGCCTAATCCTTGTCCCCAAAATCCACCTGAACCAATTGCAATTTTTGACTGAATTTGGCTCCAACCCATTCCAAGGGGTTCAACTTCAGGCGCCAAAAAAGATATGACTCTTTCTTGTTGATAGTCTTTTAAAAAGAAAGACCAAGTTAAAGTTAAAAGCAAAATACCACAAAGAGATAAAATTAAAAAATGACGCATTTTAATTCCAGATATGATTAAAACTCCAATCCATAGAGCGATCAATATTAAAGCTGAGCCAAAATCTGGCTGACGGAAGATTAAAAAAGAAGGCAATATAATATAGAAACCTGAAAGAAAAATATGTCTTAATCTATACATTTCTACGTGTTTCATTGAAAAATATTTTGCGAGTAGAATTATCAGAACAATTTTTGTAAGCTCTATTGGATCAAACGAAACTGGTCCTAACTTATACCATCCTTTGACACCTCTAATTTCAGGCGCTAAAAAGAATAATCCGACTAAAGACAGCACACAAAAAGAATAAAGGAATAAAATAAAATAAGAATTAGTTTTAAAAACCCTCCAATCAAAAAAACCTAAAGCAAACATTAATAAAAGCCCTATCGCAAAAAAAATAATTTGTTTTTTAAAATTAGAAAAGTCTCCTCTGCCTAAAGAAGAACTATAAATAGATAAAAGCCCTATTCCAACTAAAAGAATAGAAACAATGATTAGCGTCCAATCAAAACGTTTTAGGTGAACAAATGCGCGCATATTATTGATTCCTAATCAATGATAAATAATCAATAATCAATGACCAACGACCAGTTTTAAAAATTCTTTTTCTTGTATTTTCTTGACACCAAGTTCTTTAGCTTTTGCGTACTTTACGCCAGGGTCTTTTCCAATAACCAGAAAATTGGTCTTTTTCGAAACAGATTCTGAAACATTCCCTCCTAATATTTTAATTTTCTGCTTCGCTTCTTCTCTTGTCATCGTGTTCAAGGATCCAGTTAGAACAAAATTTAACCCATTTAATTTTTGATTCTTAGTCTTTGGATTATAGTCTTCTATTCGTATTCCTAATTTTATTAATTTATCTATGAATCTTAAATTCATTTTTTCGTGAAACCATTCATAAATCAATTTAGCGGAGACAGGACCAATGTCTTTTATTCTCTCTAAACCTTCCCTTGAAGCATTTTTTATGTTTTCTATGTTTTCGTAATAATCAGCTAAATTTTGAGCAGTTTCTTCTCCAACTGTTCTAATACCCAAGGCGTAAATAAGTTTTGGGAGACTGATTCTTTTATTTTCTTGAATTTCTTTAACTAATTTTCGCGCCGATTTCTCGGCAAATCCCTTTAAGGCCAAAAAATCTCCCTCCTTTAGTTCAAAAAGATCTGATGGAGTTGTTATTAAGCTATTTTCCACTAATTGATCTATAATTTTGGGGCCAAGTCCATTAATATTAAAAGCCTTCTTAGAAACAAAATAAAAAAAATACCTCTTTTGCCTAGCAGGACATTTTAGGTTAGGGCAACGCGACACAACCTCTCCCTTAGATTTCACTATTTTACTTCCACACACCGGACATTCTTGAGGAATTTTAAATTCTTTTTCTTTACCGACGCGTAATTCTTTTAAAACTTTTAAAATATCAGGAATAACATCTCCTGCTCTTCCGACAATAACAGTGTCGCCTATCTTAACCCCCAATCTTCTTATTTCATCTTGGTTGTGCAAAGTTGCCCGTGAAATCATTACACCATTCACCTGGACCGGCTTTAGGACAGCCACTGGAGTTAATACGCCTGTGCGTCCAACTTGAATCCTAATATCTTTAACAAGAGTAGTCGCTTTTTCAAGAGGAAATTTAAAAGCGAGAGCGCCCCTTGGAGTTTTGCCAACATTTCCCAGTTTTTTAAAGATTTTATTAGAATTAACGATTAAAACAATCCCATCTATTTCATAAGATAATTTTCTTCTTATTTTCTGGCATTTCTGATAAAACTGGAAAACCTTTTCTAAATTAGCGCAATATTTATTATATTGATTTGTTTTAAAACCAAATTCTTTCAATATTTGATGCTTTTCAGCATGTGTTTCTTCCCCAAAATTAGTAATTAAATCATACGCAAAAAAATCTAAATTGCGTTCAGCTGCTATTTTAGGGTCAAGCTGTCTAATAGACCCTGCCGCAAGATTGCGAGGATTAGAATAAAGAGAAAGTTTTGCTCGCGCGCGCTCTTGATTTATTTGTTCAAATTCCTTTTTCGAAATAAAAACTTCTCCACGAACTATAACTGCTTTCTTAGAATCATTCTTTTTTAAAGTTTTAATCAAACTCCGACTTAGTTTATGTTTCTCAACTAATCCATATTTTTTAATATTTTCGATTACTTTTTCTTTGTTATCGATTCTTAACGGAATCGCGTCTATTGTTTTCAGGTTTTGCGTAACGTCTTCACCTATTATCCCATCGCCTCTCGTTGAACCACTTTTTAAAATTTTTTCTCTTGATTCGTTTTTAGAGATAGAGCCTGGTTCTGTGTAAGATAATTCAATTGCCAAACCGTCAATCTTCAATTCACAATAAAAATCAATATTGGATATTTCTTTTTTAGTTAAAAGTTTCGAAATTCTATCCAGCCAATCTTTTACATCCTGTTCTGAAAAAGCATCATTAAAAGAAAGCATTGGCTCTAAATGTTTTATTTTTTCGAACTTTTCTAAGACTTTTCCTCCGACTCTTTGGCTTGGAGAGTCTTGTGTTAAAAATTCGGGAAATTCTTGCTCTAAATCAAAAAGCTCTTTTTTCAAAGAGTCAAGGGCTGAATCAGGAATTTCCTGGCGATCTAAAACATGGTATAACCGCCTGTGGTAAGAAATAACTTCTTTCAATTTCTTAATTCGTTGTTTAGCTTGTCGCTTGTCCATCTAAAGATTTTTTGAATGAATTACATAAAAAAATACGACAAAAATTACATCGTAGTTACGATAGCTCTTCTAGTCTCTTTGTAAACTCCTACAGATTTAATACAATGGCTATATTCAAGACTTGCTGGACACCAATCTTCACTACCGTCTGCCGTTGCTCTCCAAACTTCATATTCAACAAAACCCAAACTCATTCCCATTTGTATTGGACCTATATGGTCGCTTTGTTCTGCGAGCATCTGTTCAATTCCAGTATCAGCGCCATAAAAAGCAACAACTGAACTTTCAATATCTTTTGTTGTTTTTATTTGCCCAATTAAAATTACGGTTAAACCTAAAACAATAGATAAAATAATGCTCATTATCATAATGGCTAAATAGATAGAAACTCCTTTTTCTCTATTGGCTTGGTAATTTTTTTTAATTGACATATTTTCTTTAGTTTCGTTAAAAGTAACCCTAAATAGTCTTTAGGCTTATACCTTTTATTATACAACAGATTCCTGAATCATAAAATGCCTTTTAAGACAAAATTGCGTTTAAAATAATTCGAAAATTTTTATTAAGAATAAAGAGTAAATCAAAAGATACATTAATCCTTCCCAAATATGAATTTTACGAGAAATGCCAGAAATTATAAAAAGTAAAGTCGCGCTGACCAAAAAAGGCAAACCAATTTCAAAAGTAAGACTATCTATTTTCAATGGCTTGATTAAAGCGGGAACTCCAATTACCAATAAAAAATTAAAAACATTTGAACCAAACACATTGCCTAAAGCAACTTCATATTTTTTCTTTAAGCATGCTTTAACAGAAACAACAAGTTCAGGCAAAGAGGTCCCAACAGCAACAGCTGTAATTGTAATCAAGGAGACAGAAATTTCTAAAATAGACGATATCTCTAAAATAGATTCAATTGTATAATTCGCACCGACAGCAAGCCCAATTATTCCTAAAATCAGAAAAAAGAAAACTTTGAAATTAAGTTTTACAACAGGAACTTCTTGCCTTTTTGCTTGAAATATTTTTTCTTCTGAAGGCAAAGCTTTAATCGTTTCGGAAACTTCTGTCTTTTGCTCGTCTTTCCTTTGAAAAAAGGTATATAAAACGTAAAAGAGAAAAGCCACGCTTAGAATAACCCCTTCCCCAAAAACAATATTTTTATCCCACGCAACAAATAAAAAGATTAAAGTCGCTGTAACCAAAAGAGGCGCGTCTAAATCAATTAAATTTCTTTTTATTATAAGATGACGCGCTACCACCGCGGATAACCCGACAATCAAAAAAATATTAGCGATATTTGAACCAATAACATTAGCAGCCACAATTTCAGTTGCCCCTTTTAGAACAGCGGCTATTGACGAAGCCAGCTCTGGAAAAGAAGTGCCAAAAGCAACGATTGTTACGCCAATAACAAAAGGTGAAATTTTAAACGCTAGACCTATTTTTTCAGAACTTTCAATAAGCCAATCAGCCGATTTTATTAAAAGGACCAAACTAGCGATAAAAATTATACTCCAAAGAATAACCATATTTTTAAAAATAACATTTACTGCAACATAATATAGCTTTAATTCCTATATAAATAAATATTACGCCCTTAAATTTGACCATTTTCCGCAACGGTCCCCCCATCTACTAACTACTTTACCATTAATCCTGGCTTCAATCACTTCGCATTGGTTGGGGCAACCGTCGCAAGTGAAAGAAGAAGTTTTAATTTCTTGATTAGAAACATCCCATCCTCTAAATTTGCCTTTGCTTTCCTGGCCAGCTCTTTGTTCCATTGCCAATAAAGCGACGCCTAAAGCGCCCATCACTATATTATGTTCTGGCACAATGACTTTCTCTCCTAATTCTTGCTCAAAAGCTCTTATCATTCCTTTATTTTCGCTTACTCCGCCCTGAAAAACAATAGGTGGCTGTATGTTTTTGCCTTTTCCAACACCAGCTAAATAATTTCGCGCTAATCCTTGGCAAAGACCTGCGACAATATCTTCGGTCTTGTGTCCAATTTGTTGTTTATGAATCATATCCGACTCTGCAAAAATTGTGCAACGTGAAGCAATCGTAGTAGGGCTGTTTGACTTTAAAGCAACTTCCCCGAATTTTTCTATGGGAATTTCTAATCTAAAAGACTGCGCGTCTAAAAAAGATCCTGTGCCTGCAGCGCAATTATGAACTGCTATATTGTTGACAACATAAGAGTCATCTTTTGCTACTTTAAAATTATAAATATTTCCATTAAATTTATATTTGCTGATTTTCCTAATTGGCTCAAAAAAGAAATTAGAATAAATAAAAGATTTAGAGCTCTGCTTCTTTGGATTAATCAACGAACCATCTTCCAGCTTATTAATATCTCTTCCGTGAACAGAAATAAAATAAACATATTTTCCACCTGTAGTCTTTTTAAAAGATCTTCGTAAAGTGCATTTGATTTTATTCCTCAATAAAATCCAATACAATTGATGAGCAAGAACTTCAGAAACAGTAGAGGAAACATACCTATTGCCAATTTTATTTTTACCTAATGTGTTTTTAGGTCTTTTCCTTAG
This sequence comes from uncultured Candidatus Saccharibacteria bacterium, assembly GCA_964469955.1. GTDB lineage: Bacteria > Patescibacteriota > Minisyncoccia > Minisyncoccales > GWA2-38-27 > CAYXZK01. Next base: position 84,526 of record CAYXZK010000005.1, read on the forward strand.
CCGTCCATCGCCTCTGAAAAATCCTTTTAATATTTCTTTTTGCAGAGAAGGCTCCAATTTTAACAACTCTCGACTTATTTGTTTCTTGTCTGCACAAGAACCGCAAAGATATTTTACATAATCTGCTAAACTTTTACTATAAATCGAAACTGTGGCTGAACGATGCTCAGAGTTCTGTCTAACTTTAACATTAATGTCTTTAAAATTATGAGAAATAATGTTTTTTATATCTTTTACATAATTTTTTTCGTTAATATTAAACACAAAAGAAATCCCTCTTGGATGTCTAATTTCCTTGTTCCCACAAGCTTGATTATATATAATAGACCCTTCTGCCAAATAATACCCTAAGAACCTAAACAAATCTGGTTTAAACATAAATTTGTCTATTTTTTTAAAAGGCTTAGATGCTTTGGGTTCAGTTTTTATAACCGAATAATCTATAAAAGTAGAATTATCAATTTTTGAAGGCAAAGGTGTTGCGACGAAATCTCCTTTTCGAAATTCTTGTGCTGGAATAAATTTTGGCTCCCATGAAAAATTCTTATGTTTAACACAACGCTTTTTGCAAGTTCTTTCTTCCGGAGGTTTACAAATAACAATATTTTTTCTCACATTATCTTGATAGCATTTTATGTCTTTTCTTTTTAATCCTAAAATTGGATGTTCTGGTGTAATTTCCAATTTTTTCAAGTTTGAAACTTCAATATCGATCATTTCCCCCTTATAATGCCTTTCAAAGACTTGATCTATTTTTTGAAAATCTCCCTGATGAGTTAAAACATGCTGACCAATTTTTACTTCTTTTATAGGTCTTGAAGAATAATTTGGGTTTGTGGTTATCTTTGAATTACTACTCAAACAAATTGCGTTCATGCCAAAATCAATTGCTACTCCGTCCTCTAAAATAATAATTTTTGAGTCTTGTCCTCCTATTTCAATAATTGTTCTAACTTCTGGAACTAAAAAACTTGATGCTTTAGCGTGAGATGTTATCTCATTTTTAACTAAATCAGCTCCTGCAATCACTCCTGCTAAATAGCGAGCTGAACCAGTTGTTCCAACTCCCCAGACTTCAACGCCTTCACCGATCTGTTCTTTTACTTTTTTTAAACCTGTTTTAACAGCAGTAATCGGATCTCCTTCTGTCCTAATGTATAAAGAAGCTAAAATTTCTTTTTTTTCATTTACCAGAACAAAATCTGTTGAGATAGAACCGACGTCAATTCCTAAATAAGTTTTCATACGTTATACGTTTATGTATTTTTTTTATTATGATAATTATTAACTACATCCGAGAATGCCTCTAAGCGAGTTTGAATTCCCGCTTCGGCTACTTGTTCGTCTAAAGACAAAGATAAAAACGGGATTTTCTTTTCTTTGTGTATCTTTTCTAAAATAGGCCTGACAGTAACCTCTGGCATACAAGCAAGTGGCAAAATATGAACCACGCCATCAAGTCTTTTTTTAACAGCAACCAGCATTTCGTTGACAGCATCTCTGCCATGCCCACCAACAGTTGTTTTTAAATAAGGATAAACCCTTTTCTGCGCAATATAGTCCAACCAAGGAAAAGCTTCGTGCCTTAGAAAATACGAAAGACTAAGGTCTCGATGAACTTCCATGCCCATTTGTCCTAATTTCTTTTCTAAATCAAAATTAACAATATTGTCGGTTACCATAAAAATTTCTCCCAGAATGCCTATCTTTATTACGTCTTTATTTTTTATTATTTTAATTTCTTTAAGTTTTTTTAAAGTCTTTTTTTTAAGTTTGCGCAAAGCGCTTCTTGTTTTTAGCGCGCCTATATTATTAAAAAAATAATCTAAAACTTTATCTGTCTCTCCTTTTGTCGTTTCTCTTGGTCTAAAATAAGCAGCTTTCTTTTCTAATCTTTCTATAAATCTAATTATACTAAAAGTAGAGTAAAAAGCATCTAATATTTTAAACCAAGAAATTTTATTTATTCTCTTTATTTCTCTTATTCTTGAAATAGGATGGCTTGTATTCAGGTTTATAATCTTTGCTTTAAATCCAGCATCGTTTAAGGCTTTTTGTTGAATTATCCAATAATATCTAAATCTACAAATACCTCCTAAATTTTCCCACATGAAAATAGTATCTGCGCCTCTTCTTAAAGAAGATACATAATTTCCCATATTTACTTTCAAGGGAAAACAAAAAAGTTCCGGGGAAATCCTTGCTCCTTCTCTAATAGAGGTTTGGTTAGTTTTTTCAGGAGCAATAACGTCAAATCCCAATTTTTCAAAGAGAATTGTAATCGCAGGAGTATAATGCCCCCAATATGGAAAAGTTACTTTCATAAAATAAATTAATGAATTGTGTCTACAAATGCCTCTAATCTGGTTTGCAACCCAGCTTCAGCAGTATGTTCGTCAACCAATAAATATAGAAATGGAATCTTTCTCTGTTTAAACATTTTTTCAATGAACTCTTTCAAAACCGAATCGCATCCACACTGAAACGCAGATACTTCAATAGCCCCTGATAATTTTAATAAAGACAACGCTAAAGATTCTGCTTTAAGGTTGTCGTCATTGGTCTCATTTACCTTTGCTAGTAAGCTAATCTTAATAATCTTCTGGACTTGTTCTGTTATGTCTCTGCCAAATTCCCAATGCCAGTTGGGAAACTCAGAATCCTTGGCAGCTATTTCATCATGTGTTAATTTTTCAATAAAACCCATTTTGTTGTTTAGCGATCTGTCTTGTTTTAGTGGGATTTCGTCAATATATATTAATTCCATCCCAAGATCGTTTATTTTTTTCTCAATCCCCAAATTTACGTATTCGTCGTAAAGTATATACGGATGGCTTATAAAAACTATTTTTTTGCGCTGCGATTTGATTTTTTTATAAAAAGATTGCTTTTTTTTTGCTTCTCGTTTCTCTATTTCTCGTTTGCCTTTGTTGATAGCTTTTTTAATTTTCTCTGGGTCGTTGCAAAATTGTTTTCCTATTTTAAAAGCAACCTTATCAAGAGATTCTTTTTTAAAATCAATTTTTGGAAAAATTATAGGAGTTTTAATTACTAAAGCAGCTATATCTGAAAGGGCAAAAAATTTAGGGCAATATTCAAGCCCTATCTTGTTTCTAATCATACGCGGAATAAAAATGTAATCTACCTTATCTTCCAATTCTAAAACATGGCCTAAAAAAACTTTGCTAGAAAAACAACTTTCCGTATCAGACGCTTTTGTCCCTTGAGCCACGATCTGTCTATTGGTTAATGGAGAAATTAACACATTTAAATCTATGTTTTTAAAAAAAGTCCTCCAAAATTCAATTCCTGGTTCTTTCCAATAAATTAAAGCTCTTGGTATTCCAATTGTCATATAAGTTAATAAACGATAGTTAATGATCAATAATCACTAATCAATTATCACCAATCAATCATTGAATCAGAAAAGCGTATTTTGCTGATCCGGATTCTTTCTCTTTGTTTTTGAAAAAATTTCTACTTTTCCAAAAACTCCGTCATATCCAGGCAATATATTTATTTTCCCCTGCCTAACCCTTATAACCCCTTCAGCAATTTTTGGCAATGTCGCTTTTTCTAAGTCTTGATATGAAGAATCTAACAAAATTTTAAATTCACTTTCGAATTTTTTAATTAAGTTTTCGTATTCCGCTTTAACCTTTTTAGAGTTAGGCAATGTTCCAACGGCTTCAGCGATAATTTCTTTCAAAGGAACTAAGCTTTTAAACGGAATAGCTTTTTTCGGCTTAACTCCTTCTTTTCTGTCTGCTAAGAAATTAATCCTGTTTAAAACTCCAATTGTTAAGGGTTTCCCGCAAACGGGACAGATGTTATTGTATTTTTCTGATTCCGCGGGATTCAAGCAAACAGCGCAAGCGCGATGACCATCGTAATGATATTTGCCTTCTTGCGGAAAAAATTCAATAGTATAGGCAAACTTATTTGAATTCTTAGACTTTAATGCTTCTATGATAGAAAAATAATCAAGTTCTGTATCAAAAACATTTGCTTCTCTTCCTAATTTCTCTGGAGAATGCGCGTCGCTGTTTGAAATCAAGGTTATGCTATCTAAAGCTGATATTCTCCAAAGCATCGGACAATCTGCCGACAATCCTGTTTCTATGGCAAAGATATAATTTGATAGGTCTTCAAAACATTCTTCAATAGAATCAAAACCTGATTTTGAACCGAATATTCCAAACCAAGGCGTCATGCAATGAGCAGGAACAACTAAACATTCTGGAGAAACGCTTAGAACGATTTTTAGAAGCTCTTTTGCATCTAATCCTAAGATTGGTCTTCCATCAGCTTTTAAATTTCCGATCAAGCTAAGCTTATTGTTGATTTTTTCAACTATTTCAAAACTTGGAGCAAAAACCAAAATATGTATTTTCCTAACCCTGCCATTTTTAGAATAAATACAACTAATTTCAGAAGTCAGCATGAAACGAGTAAATTCATTGCCTTCTAAAAAACTTTTTTTTAACTTAAACAATCCTTTTTCGCATGGCTCGAGTTTATTCCGCAAGTTTTGAAACCATTCTGGATGAGTAAAATCGCCTGTGCCTAAAACTTTTATTCCTTTTATTTTCGCCCATCTGTCCAAACTTTCTAAGTCCATATTCTTGCTTGTGGCGCGTGAATACTTGGAATGAATATGAAGGTCCGCTATAAATACCATAAGTCATTTTTGAATTGTAAAATGTGGTTTTTGTTTAAAATCTTTATCGCAAAAGGCATTTTGCAACCTAAAAATACAAAATTATTCCCAGTTCTTAAGCTGGGTTAAAACATAAATTTTTCAATATTATGCTTTTAAAGCATATCATTTTTATTAACATATTTCAAGAAAAAACATTGCTTAAGGTTTAAAAACGCATGCAACAGGTTGACAATGTTTTATGCAACTATATAATAGAAATATATCAGATAAAGGTCGTATCAGAATATAAAATATTTATTTATAATCATTGTAAAACAAAACTGCGATTAGTTTTGTTTAAAATAAAATCGTTATGACACAAGACACACTCTATCCTTTATTCGTATCTCAAGATATGCCTGAAGAAGACGGAGAAGAAACTCCTGACACAGATATGCCTGAAGAAGGCGGAGAAGACGAAGGATCGGTTTTTTAAAAAAAACATAGAAACCCAAAAAACACCGCTTGACGGTGTTTTTTGGTTCCAGCGGAAAATATATAAACTAAATCCACGGATCCCTCATTCTTTTTGGTCGTTATAAAGAGAAGATTTTTTAATAATCATCTTATAAATATTCTCCAAAAAATCACCGCCTGCGTAACCGATAATTAAAGCAAGCGCAGGCGAAAAATAATCTGATTCTAAGAAGGTAATTCCAACTTCTCTAACAGCTATAGCGGCGATAACTCCAACAACCCCTGATAAAAACATTGTGGTTATAAAATAAGAAAGACGAAATTCAACATTTTTATAAGCAAATTGATGTTTTAAAAATCCAACTAAACCTCTCAAAACCCCGCCCCCAAAACCAGCGATAAAAATTAATGCATACATAGTTTATTTTGATTTATCTTTATTTCGTTTACCTTTAATCCTTGTCTGCTCTAATCTCTTTGCCAACCCCCAAAATCTACGCAAAGAATTCTTTTCTATTTTTATTTGTTTTTGTTTAGGTCTTAACATTTGAATTTTGGACTATAGTTCTAATTTTCTTTGTCTAAAAGTTTTAACAATCTCCTTGACCATAAATTTTCCTGTTTTCGTAAGCGAGAAAAAGGTCTGTGGATTACCGCTAATTAATTTCCTTTTTCTTAAAGTTCTCAAAGGCCTATCAATCTTGCGAGAATCAGGCCATTGTGAAATACTTGCAAACCCAAAAATATCAGGACGGAGCGCGAAACTTTCTTTCACTAAGTCCTGAAAAGAACATCTTCCTGTATTTTTAGATAGAGAATCTATACATAGAAGAATAAGCTCATTTGTTTTAATCTCCTTGTAAAAATCTTGCTTTGTGTTCTTCTTCATCGTTTTATTAGAAAATATTAATAATTTTCGGTAAGAAATATTCAGCGAGATACCAAATCAAGAAAAGAACTAAAGAAAGAATAACAATAACATCTAATAATTTTACCATAATACGCTATTTTTTCATTGTTTTCGTTGTTATTAATTTTAACATATTAAAGAAAATTAACACAACATTCCTGAAAATTTAACCGAAGATAGGTTTTAACAATAAACAGACAAGGCTTATTTATTAATATTTTTGTCTTTAACGATAAAATACCATTTCGTAATTTCAATCAAGAACATTGAAATTAGCGCTAGTCCAATTAAAATCGCCCAGCTCCCTATACCTAAAGAAACTGTATGTAAAACGGCCTGTATTGGAGGAAAATAAATTGCCGCAGCAAAACTAATAAAAACAATTAAGGACGAAAAAAGCAAAAATCTATTATTAAAAACATCAATCTGCCAAATATTTTTCTTTAAATCTTTGTAGCAATAAACGACAAACGCAGTGTCTACGCAAAGAGCTCCAAGCACCATTGTCCTGGCATAATCCAAACTTAATCCTAATTTTCCCCAGATAAGCCAAAACATGAAGAAAATCAAGAATTCATCAATTAAGCCTGTTGCAAAAATTAAAACTTTCATTTCTTTTGTTAATAAAGAGCTTTTGTTAGAGTTAGGACCCCTTTTCATTATGTCTTTTTCGTTTGGTTCAAAAGCATAGGCAATACTCGGCAAAGCGTCTTCGACAATATTATTCCAAAGTATTTGAGTCCATAATATAGGAATAGGCCATCCTAAAATTATACTTCCTCCAACCAAAATTACCGAAGTAAGAGAATCGGCTAAAATATAACTAATTGCTTTTCTGATATTGTCCAAGGTTGCTCTGCCTTGTTCAATGGCTTTTATAATGATATCAAAGCTGTTGTCTAACAAGACTAAATCAGCTGTTTGTTTGGCAACATCTGTTCCAGACCCTAAAGCCAATCCAATATCTGCTTTTCTCAACGCAGGAGTGTCGTTAACTCCATCGCCTGTCATGGCCACGACTTCTCCTATATCCTGCCAAGCCTGGACTACTCTCATTTTATGTTTCGGTTCGGCTCTCGCGTAAATTTTTATTTCTACCACCCTGTTTCTTAACTCCTCTTCTGACATTTCATCTAATTCCCATCCTTCTAAAATATTTTTATCTTTTATTTTAATTCCAATCTCTTTAGCAACAAACAAAGCAGTCTGCTTATGGTCACCCGTAATTATTACAGATTTTAGTCCAGCTTGTCGCGCGGTCCTAAAAGCGTCTTTAACTCCTTCCCTTAAAGGATCTATTAAACTTACAAAGCTCACGAAAGTTATATCCTTGGAATAATCCTCAAGATTTTGCGTGGTCACGGCTTCTTTTTCTTTTATTTGCTTAAACCCAACAGCAATCACTCTTTTGCCTGTTTTGGTTATCTTGTTCAATTTTTTAAAAAGTTCGTCCCTTGTTTCTGCATTAATCTTTTTTCGCCCTTTATCCAATTTAACATATGAAGACATTGCTAAAATATTTTCAGGAGCGCCCGCAAAATACAAGAAAAATTTCTTATCTTTTCGCAATAAAACAGATTCGTATTTTAAAACCGAATTAAAAGAAACTCTTTTGATAATTGAAATTTCTTCATCTGACCTTGGCTTTAAAACTTCTGCTGTTTTGCCCGCTAAAAGCAAAGCTCTGTCTGTGGACCTGCCCCTAACCTTCCATTCTGCTGGATTATCGTTTGGGTTTTCAATAAAAGCTTCGTTGCATAAAGTTGAAATCTCTAATGATAAATAATAAAGAGAATTTTCAACCTTTGCTCCAATCTTAAAATCTTTATCAATTGTTACAATCTTATCAGCTTCCATGTCTCCTTTAGTAAGAGTCCTCGTCTTGTCAGCGCAAATCACAGAAACAGATCCAAATGTTTCTACTGAAGAAAGTTTCCTAATAAGTCCTTTCTTCTTAGACAACTTTCCCATTCCGATCGCTAAAATTAACGTCATTACTATGGGCAAAGATTCTGGTATCCCTCCAACCGTAACAGCGGCAGCAATTTCAAACATCTCTATTGCGTCTTGACCTTTAATTATTCCCAGAAAAAAAATAAACAGAACGGCTAAGCCTATAAAAACACTTACTGTTCTGGAAAAATGGACTATTTTTTTCTGTAATGGCGTTTTTTCTTCTTTTGTTTTTTTAACCAAAATGGCAATTTTGCCAGCTTCAGTCTCTTGTCCAACAGAAGTTATGACTGCTTTGCCTTGTCCTTGCCTTACCAAGCAACCCGCAAAAACCATATTTTTTCTATCCGCCAATCCAATTTTTCCTTTTAAAGTTCGCGTTTTTTTCAAAACAGGTAACCATTCTCCCGTTAATGTAGCTTCTGAAATTTCAAGGTTTTCAGATTCAATCAATCTTCCATCGGCAGGAACCTTATTGCCTGAATTAAGCACGACAATATCACCCGGAACTATCTGTTCTTGAAAAATTTCTTTTTTATTCCCATTCCTAATAACTATTGTTTTAGTTTTTAAAAGTTTTTTAAGGGTTTCAAAAGTTTTTGAAGCTTTATTTTCTTCCCAAAATCCAAAAACAACGTTTATCATTATGGCTATAAAAATAAAACAGCTTTCAAGAAGGTTTTGGGGATATTCCTCTAAAATTAGAATAATTATTCCCACTATAATTAAAATATAGATAAAAGGATTTCTAAATTGCGCTAAGAAAATACTCACAGCTGTTTGCGGTCCTTTTTGGGGAAGTCTGTTTTCTCCAAATCTCACTAATCTCTCTTGAGCTTCTTGGTCGCTGAGTCCGTTATCGACATCAGAAGCAAGATTTTCTACTGCTTGTTGCGCGGAAATATTATGCCAAAAAATTTCTCTCATATATTATATTTTGTGTTACTCCCTGTTCTTTAATTAAATAAAAAATAAATTATTTCGAAAATAATGCCTAAGGTAAAAATTCCGATCAATGTATAAAAAAAAGGATGCATTTTTTTAGAAAATTTTTTCTTTAAAAAAGCGCGGTATAAAAAGACGATTAAAATCCCTCCAATTCCCAGAGAAACAGTTCCTGTAAAGCTTATCACGCTGATAAGCTCCCTAAAACCTAAAAGAAAAAGAATCAATGCCGGAAAGCAAGCCAATCCCCAACTAACATTCTTGGGAAAATTGAAGTCATACCAAAATATCTTCTTTAAAGTCAGACCCAACGCAATAAAAGAGGTAAAGCATGATAGAATTCCGAAAATAAAGCCGAGCTTTATAAAATCTCCGTTGATTGCTTTATCCAAGCCCGAGATTGACTCTACGGAAGTATCTGGTCCACAAACTCCAAATATAATAAAAATAAAAAAAATATAGACAAGGGCAGATATAATAATGCCCCCAAATATCACTTGCCTTAGTTTTGATCTAATCTGCTTTTTGTTTAAATTATTCCCAGCTTTTGCTATCATCTCTTTTACTTCAGGAATTATAGAAACTCCCCAAAGAGAAAAGAGAACAACGCCATAAGGTAAGGTTAGGAATCTTATATTAAAATTTTTAAAATGAGCAATTTCTATAAAATTAAAACTTTTTATAAAAAAAATAACAAGAACTATGAAAAAAATTCCGAGCAAAGACAATTCAATGCCTGAAATTGTCTTAATTCCTCGGAAAACTAAATAAGACCCAACGCTAAAAAATAAAATTGAATATAAAACCGAAGTTCCTCCTAAGTAGGAACTAAAGATAGAATTTAAAAATTGTCCACCGATAATCAAATAGACAATTAAAGTTCCAGTTAACCCAACCCCTATTACGAAAAGAGCGATCTTCTTCCATCTTTTTCCAAAATATTCTCCAACATACCCAGGTAAACGATGTTTTTCCCTGCTGTTCAAGACTATCTCCGCGTAAATTAAACTAATCGAAATGGCTACAAAAGCCATAAGGATAAAATATATAATTACAATAAAAAAACCTGATTTAAAAGCAACGTAGGGCAAAGCAAACATCCCTGCCCCTATAACTGTGCCAAGAAAAACAGAAAGAGTTTTTAAAAAAACCATTGTTCTTTTTTATAAAACCAAATTATAAAATAAAAATAGATGTAAAAATTATTTAATAGATATAAAAACGGAAATTTATATCTTGTACACCTTGTATCCCTCTCTAACTTTTTCTTTAATTTTCATTCCAATTTCGTCGCCTTTTTTGGCTTTTTTAATCTTTTTGTGCTCAACTTCCATTGATTTAACTTTTTGCTTGAAATCAGTCTTCTCTCCCCCAATAACCCTAATAGAGTCTTCTATTGATAAAGGCGCAGACAACTTAATCACAGCTACTTCAACTTTTGCGAAATAATGCACAATTTCTCCAATTAATTTTTCTTTTTTTGAAGATATATGAGAAATCTCTTTTGGCATATTTAAAAATATTATAATCTTATTTTTTAAAATAATGTCTTTAAATTACGACCTTTATTCTATTATAGCATAACTAAAAAACCCTGCATTAACAGGATTCTTTAGTGAGGGGGATAGGGGCTTAACAAACTTGGTCTCTTCTTCAAAGCTAAACTGGACATAGCTAGGGATATCCTAAAACCTCCTTCATTAAATCCCTTAGTCCTTTGGGAATATTTTTATCCCTCACCCCCTCATTTTCTATATTATATAACCTAAACCATTTGTCAATATCCTACGTTGGCAGGGTTATGGGAAAAAGCGCGGAAAAAGCGTGAAAAAATCTGTGGAATCTAAACTTCCACAGATTTGATTAGTAATTAGTGGCCAGTGACCAGTAATCAATGATTAGTAATATATAATGCCCTCGGCAGGAATCGAACCTACATCAAAGGTTTAGGAAACCTCTATTCTATCCATTGAACTACGAGGGCGGGAAAATACTATCGTTTGGATTTAACGCTTATGTTTATTGTTTATGTTTAAAATAGCAAGTTTTACACTTGTTGGCAATGTTTTTTATGGTAGAATACAAACAATAATTTATACTATACTATTATGAAAGATGATTCTCCAATCATTAAAATTGCCAAAACAGCTTGTCCCGCTGTAATAACTATTATTATCACAAGAGATCTTCCAAAAGTAGATGGTTTTTATTTAATGCCTATTGGGGGCAGAGGCGTCATTCTCCCAAAATTCAAAAAAGGCAAAAAAGAATCAACTAAAATAGGGGGAGGTTCTGGTTTTATAGTGTCTCCTGATGGCTATGTTATAACTTCAAACCACGTTGTTTCTGACCATGAAGCCGATTATAGCGTAATTCTAAGTCCAAAGAAAAAATATCAAGCCAAAGTCTTAGCGCGCGATCCTATTAACGATATCGCGATTTTAAAAATAAAAGACAAAAAACTTCCTTATATAGGCTTAGGCGATTCAAATAAAATTGAGTTAGGCCAAGGAGTGGTTGCTATTGGAAACGCTTTAGGGGAATTCAATGACACATTAAGCTCTGGAATTGTCTCTGGGTTGTCGCGTTATATCCACGCAACAAATCATTTTGACAGCCATACGGAAAGATTAAGAGGACTTATTCAAACTGACGCCGCCATTAATCCGGGTAATTCCGGAGGACCATTGGTAGATATGGAAGGAAAAGTGATCGGAGTTAATACCGCCATGGTGATCGGAGCTCAAAATATCGGTTTTGCTATCCCGATTAATTACGCTAAAAAAGATTTAGACGAAGTTAAAAAATACGGAAAGATAAAGCATCCTTTTTTGGGAATAAAATACATTACATTGACAGAAGAAATATCTCAAAAGAACAAGTTGCCTGTAAGCTATGGGGCATTAGTGGTAAGAGAGAGTTTAGGGGAGTCCCCCGTCATAAAAGGATCTGGCGCAGACAAAGCCGGCCTAAAAGAATTTGATATTATATTGGAAGCAAAAGGCAAAAAAATTAATTCTGAAAAACCATTATCAGATATTCTTCAAGAATCTAAAATTGGAGAAATAATTGAATTAAATGTTTTAAGAAAAAACAAAAGAATAATTTTAAAAGCAAAACTTGAAGAAAAAAAATAAATTTAATTAAAAACAGTCCCGCAGAATTACGGGGCTGTTTTATTTTACTTTTTTTAGAGAATGGGGCGATCGACCGGGCATGATCCGGCAACCTCTTCGGCCACAGCGAAGCGCTCTACCAATTGAGCTACGACCGCCATATTATACTCTATGGCTTAGATATATTTCTTTCTAAAACCAAAACTCTTTTTTTTCAAAAATCGTTTTTTGATTTTTTTTCGTTTGTTTTTATGGATTCAAAATAGTGGGCTTTAGCAATATCTAACTGATTTAAGAATAACAAAAGAGAAAACTGGTGTCAAACAAAAAAAATCAGCCGATTAAGCAGAAAATTGAAGATAGTCAAATTATTTACTGGTGCCCCCGAGAGGAGTCGAACCCCTATCTAGAACTTAGAAGGTTCCTATTCTGTCCGTTGAACTACAGGGGCAATAATGTTGTTATAGCTGAAATAAATTATTCGGTCAATTCTTCATGCGCCACAGGAACGGTCGCTTCTTCAAAAGGATTAAGGTATTCGTTCAAATCTGATTGTATAAATTTCTTTTCGCGCGCCTGCCATTCTTCTAAAATTCTTTGGCGCGATTCTTCTTTCAATAAGAAAAACTCTTCTGAAATGTTTAAGGTTATCTTTTGGGGGGTAATAACATATTCATAAAACACGAAAGCGCCTATAAGTAAACTTAAGAACAAAAGCAATAAACAAACATAAAAAATATTCTTTGTTATTATTGTTAAAAAAATTTTTATAAGATTTCTAATTTTGTCTGATTTCATATTCAAAAAAATATATTATTCTGTAAAAACTTTTACCGCTAAATCAGCTTGAATACTGTTTGCGGGCATCTCCGCGTAACCAAAATTTTTACTTGTCAGCTTTTTTATCTTTAAATTTTGAACCTCGATTAAATAGGGAGCTGCTTCCGTTTTTTTAAGAAATTTTGAGAAATCTGAAAAAGAACCCGTTAAAACAACCTTGAATCCTATAAAATTCCAAACATCTGTTTTGTATTCTCTAGGCACGAAAGGAGAAAATTCAATTAAAAGATTGTTATTCATAGCTACGCCTTCCCAGAATTCAATTAAGCCAACAGGCACCTCTGGATCAATAAAAAGATCGTCTATCTTTTTAAGATCTAATTTCAACTTTTCGTAGTTTTTGCTATAATCTTGAGATTTTTCAACTTGTTCGCACAATAAAATTGTTTTCTCTCTGGTATTAATAATTTTTTTAGAATTTTCTTGGATATCTTTAAATAAAGGAAATATTATAAAAACGATTAGAAACAAGGCTATTATCCCAGAAATAATCACAGTTGTAACAATGTTTTTTTTCATCGTTTTACTTTAAAGGTTAGAGAAAATTTAATATCATCTCGGCTGACTAGATTTTTTAAAGGAAAATAAATCTCTTCAAAACTTTCTTCTTTTTCGAGCTCCTGCTTAAACCAAATAAGAATTTCTCGATTCAAAGCAATCCCTGTAAGAGAAAATTTAATTCCATATGCTTCTATTGTTTTTTGAAGCTCTTTTTGGGTTGGGTCTATAACTAATTCAGAATAATGTTCCGCCGAAAAATCAGTTAAATATATTTCTGGCGGTAAGGTCTGAGAAATTTTTTCCAAAATTTCAGAAATATAAATTTGTCTGCCGTAAAAAGAATTAATTTCTTCAAGTTCTAAATTAGCCCTTTTAATTTCTTCTTTAAAATTTCTAAATTCAGATTTATCAAGTTCTTTCTCTTTTTCCGTCACAACAAATTCTTGCGACTCAAGGATAATTTGAGAATATATCTTTATTGAATAAAAGACTAAAATCAAACAAAAAATAAAATAAAAAAACAAAACCAAAAGAATTAGATTCAATTTTATCTTTTTTTTAAATAAAAGTTTTTCTTTTTTGTCTGAAGGGAGTAAATTAATCATAAATCAATAATCTCTATTTATTCCCCTTAGAGCCAAACCCAAAACAGCAGAATAGCCAAGAGACTCTGTAAATGTTATTTCGGGCACCTCTCTTAAAGGCTCGGGCAAGATATTTACCCAAGGATTGGCTAACTCAACAGGAATTTTTAGGATTATAGAGAGAAAATCGCTTAATCCTTTTAAATCAGATTCTTCCCCTGAAAGAATAATTTTTTTAATTTTTACATTACCCGCAACAAGGTGTTCATATTTTCTGTGAGTTTCATAATAATCAATATATTTCCTGATTTGTTCGGTCAAATCGGCTAAAACAGGAACCATTGCGTCAAAAATACTTCTCTCTTCAGTTTCCTCTTCTTCTTTTTTATTAAATTTTAAAAAATCATAAGATAAGCCATATTTCTTTTTTAGTTTTTCTGCTTGAGTTATATCTACTTTTAAAATTTTGGATATTGCTCCCGTTAAATCTTCCGAAGAAATAGGTATGGTCGTGGTAAAACGGATAGAATGGCCCGAGAAAACAATGAAATTTGTCTTAGTCTTTCCTAAATCAATTATTAATAAAGGGAAAGGACTTGTTCCATCTTGAACCAAGGACCTGCTTATGGATTGAACATCAACTTCTAGCGCCCGTAAATTGAGTCCCGCTTTTTCAATACAATCAATATAAGGATCAGCAATTTTTCTAGGAAAAGCCGCGATTAAAACATTCAGATGATCCAAATGATTTAGAAAAGGATTAATTATTTGAAAATCTAAATAAACTTGTCTTATCGGAAGAGGTATGTAATTTTCGGCTTCAAACAAAACAGCTGTTTTTAATTCTTCTACTTTCATTTTAGGCATTTGAATAACTTGTAAAAATGCCATTTTTTCCGGCAAGGAACTCACAACGTTTTTTATTTTTATTTTTTCCCCTTTCGTATTATTTAAAATCTCTTTTATGGCAGCAGTCAAAGCTTGTTTTTTTTTAATGTTCCCTTGTTCAACTATACCCGGCTTTAAACTCATTTCCTGAAAAGATTTTAAACCTAAAAACTTACCCTTCTTTTTAAGCTGAACAACTTTTAAGGATAAATCAGAAATTTCCAAACCAAACGATTCCGGATTTAGATCAAAAAAATTTAGCATCGTTTTCTAATTATTATACTAACATTTTAATATATTTCTTCCCAGTTTATAATTTCATACTGTCCAAAAGCAGGGAAATAAGGAGGCGGATCATAGATTAAATCTGGATCATAGCTCATTTCAGTTTCTTTATATCCAGAAGTTACGTCTTCTTGGGAGTTCACCCAAGTAAAAGTCCACATTTGGTTAGTGATTATTGAGCCATAGGTTTCAATATAGTTAGTAATAGAACAGCTTTTATAAGGTTCCTGCCAAGACCAATCCGGATAATAATAACGAAAAACTCGGCCTTTTTGCGCAAGCAAAGAAGCCTTTATTTCTAAATTCTCCAATGAACAAATTTTATGCGTTGAATCGGTTGGATATCCCATCGGAATTATAATATCTTTTTGAGCTATCAGTCCTAAAACTGAATCTGCTCCTATGTAGCTAATATCTCCCCAAATAATTATTTTGGGCTCTTGCCCGGGCATATCCGGCAATTTTGCCGCAGCCAAAACAACTCTACCGTTAACGTCTCCGTTAACCCATAAATTATCTTCTACAAAAATCGGTTTACAATCAGAAGGAACAGAAAAATTACCAAGAATAGTCTCGTTTTCTATGCTATTTGACTCAAAAACCCATTCTTCCATATTCCACCCCCAGACTTCTTCTCTTAAGCTATTGACTTTATATAAATTGAAACTGCCATTGCTTAAAAACTCAATATGATATCCATAAGCACCCGAATCTTCAAAATAACAATCCTCTGTCAAAGAGCATTCTCCTTGTTTTGATTCTGTTTTTAGGGTTCCCAAATCTTGCGTAATTTTGTCAAAATCTATAAACGGAACTGGAAATTCCCATAATCCGTCTTCGCCTCCCTCCCCATCACCCCAAATCCCTTCTTTCTCTTGGGAAGGAGAACAACCGTGTTCTGGTCCGCAAACATAAGTTTCTTGAGCAGAGGTAGAAAGAGAATTTTGGTCGCCATCCATTCTTATCCCTCCGTTAGAATGAAAGAGACCTTTCAGTTCTTCGTTCGCCCCAAACCATACATTTGAATTTGTTAGAAAAGAATATTTAGCTAAAGATGGTTGGGAATATTTTATTTTAATTTTCCGTTCCAAATCCGGAAAATCCAATGTCCATCCATTGGATTCAATTTTTATACCCGAACTACATCCAGTCGGGGGAAGTATATTTAGTTCGTATTCGCCAATCCCGGCATAAGACCTGTTACCGCTGAAACTAAGGTCGTTTTCAGCATGCAAAAAATGCCATCTAGAATAATTTATACCTGCTTCCGCCACATAAAGAGCTTCGTTCCACGCGACTTTTTTCAGAGATGTTTTGTGTTGAAAAATAATAAAACCCAATAAACCGGTCAACATGATTAAAAAAATAGCTCCAAAAACTAAAACTAAAGCAGTAATTATGCCCAGCTGTTTATTGTTTGTCTTTTGAAAACTATTGTTTGCCATCTAACGTTGATTGTTTATTATTAATTATCACTTCTAAAGATTAGTCTTCAGGTTTCTAATTTGAACACCCGAAATTAATTTATATCCTTCTGGAATTTTATCAGGATCAAAATTAATTATTAAACAAAGATGCATTAATCTGGTCTTTTTAAGTCGGACCGGGGTAGGAAGAGGGTTATTGATACAACTTTCCGCCGATGGATTAAGCTCGCAATAAGTCGTTCCCACCCAATCTTCGTCATAATATTTAAAAACATACTCTTCCGGATCGATAACATTGTTTCTCACATTCTGGGAAAGAATAATAATTTCTCCGTTATAGGCAGGATCGTCCTTATCCTTAACATATTCAATCGGGCAACAAGCGCTTGGATTAATTATCTCTTTTTTAAAATCGTTGCCATCAATATAATATCTAACCCTTTCTGTCTCTTGGTCTTTATCTATGTCTGAATAAAAAATAAATTCATCGTTATCAGCTTTTTCAATTATATAAAATCCGTCATCTCCGATAACAGCTTCTCTTATTTCTTTTGCCATTGTTTCTATCCCTCTATTCGCTTCTTCTATCGCCCTAGATTGATTCCAAGCGTAGTCCTGCGTCCGATAAACCATAATAATAAAAGCAAAGATTGTTCCCAACGCCAAAGTAAAAATAATAATAGCAACAAGAGTTTCTATTAACGTAAAACCATTCTTTTTATGATTTATGCTTTGTGTCCTGTGTTTTATTATATTAGACATTAGGTTGAAAAATAATTAAAAAAAATTATTCAGGCAGAGGAGTTAAGAAAATAAGAGCATTAGGATTTGTTACCGGCGTAGTGTCGCCTGAAACAAAAATTGTCCCGTTATATGTTTCGTACCCGTCAATCTTAACTTCAATGCTATAAGTAATTTTCTCCAATGGGATAAAAAAAGCCTGTCCTTCTTCGTCAGTAGGGTAAGTTTCGTCATAGCTCAAATCAAAATTAAATAATCTCACGCTAGCCCCAAAAATAGGATCTGCGGTATTAATGTCTTGAGTTTTGACAGAGAGAGTGTTTTCGGCTTTCAAAATTAAATTTATTTCCTGAAAGGTATCAGGTAAAATATCAAACGGTTGCGCGCTATCAACTCCAGGCGGAGATTGAATCCCAATTAATTGATAACTTGGAGAATCTACGTAAAAATTATAAGAATCCCATTCTAAATCAGTAAGTTCTATTTCACCTTGCGCGTTAGATGTTTGTGATTGAAGATATTTATAAATAGGATCTCCATTCTCGTCCTTGCCAACAGTTTTTAACCCTTGCATCTCAAAATTAACATTGCCAATAATAGGATAACCCTGTTCTAATGTACCCAGTGTTTTAATCCTCGCATTACTAAGTTTGTCAATTGAAAAACCAATTTCCGTAAGGTTGCTTTCGTAAATTAAAGGATGCGATTTAACTGGTTCTGTTATAATCCTGCCTCCATAACTATCGCCTGTTTGATATGTAGTTTCAGAACTATAAGAGAAGCCAGTCCCAGGATTAGTTATTCTAATTTTATAAGCACTGGGACTAAAAACGAAATTATGCTCTCCAGAAACTGGTTGATAGCTAGTTAAAACTTCTTCATTTAGGGGATTCAAAATCTCTATTAAGGGAGAAGAAATGGCTTGTCCAAGCGCGTCGAAAACTGAAACTGACAAAACTCCAGCCGCGGACCCAGTACACTCTTCTAATTCTTGATTAAGACTATTCGGAGAAATATCAGTAATGAGAGTAACTTCTCCTTGGAAAGGCTTGCTCCAAGAAACAACCACTTTTACTCTTTTGTAATCCTTAACGCAATCATCTGTTAAGGGCGCGGTCGGACACTCAGCGCTTCGTGGCCCATCAAAGCAATCAGAAACATACCTTATTTCGGTTGACAGAGTATATTCAATATAATTCTGTAAAATTGTTTCTGTTTGCAAAAGTTCTCCTTCTGGCCCATCTGCTAATTTAGGAATATTGCCTATTTTTTTATAAGGTAAATTTTTTATTGTTTCTATCTTCTGGTTCGCGATAGCTATCGCGATTATCCTTGCTTTATTTTGAAAAATTACTTTTACAGCTAATTGGTACGCGCCTAAAATTCCTAAAAAAACTATTATAATTAAAAAAGTCCCAACCAAGGCGTCAATTAAGGTAAATCCTTTTTTTGTTTTAAAATTTAAACCTATAAACATTAAAATTTTAAATTATATGGAAATTTTATTTCACGATATGCTCATTAAACAAAAATGAACATTAAAATATTAAACCCTTTTCTTACATTGACCCTATCATTGAATACATTGTTTGAATTATTGATATTGCAAAAAACCCAACCGCCGCTCCAACGACAAGCATTAAAACAGGCTCAATCAAAGAAGATAAATTTTCCGAAATACGCGTAACTTCGTCTTCAAAAAATTCTGACAATTTTTGAAGAATAGCTGATGTTTCACCGGTTTCTTCTCCAACGCTAATCATTTGGATAACCAAATTTGGATAAATTTTTTTGTATTTTGACATTGCTTCAGAAACCTTAACTCCTTTTTTAACTTGTTCAGCGATTTCTAAAAGCGCCTCTTTATAATAGACATTGCTTAATGTTCCGGAAACAATCCTAAGCGCGTTCAAAATAGGTACTCCTGCCACGATTAGAGAACTTAATGTTCTAACCGTATAAGCAGAATTGGTTTTTTGAACCAAAGAAGAAACAATGGGAATTTTTAGGAAAAGAAAATCTTTTAAACGCCTTCCTAATCTCGTTTTTAAAGCTACTCTTGCTAAAATTATTATGAAAAAAACAATTACAGGCAGAAGATACCAGAAATTAGCTAAAAAGGAACCTGTTCGAATAACAATTCTTGTTGTAAAAGGAAGTTCTATGTTCAAAGAATCAAACGTTTCGGCCAATTTCGGGACAACTAAAATCAACATAACAATCCCAATTAATATCATAGCGATAACTATCACCGCGGGATACATCATAGCCCCTTTTACTTTTGATCTAAGTTGATAATTTCTATCCATTTGCATAGCTAAAACTTCTAAAGATTGCTCTAAAGTTCCGCCTTGTTCACCCGCCTTAACCATATTCTGAAAAAGTTCAGAAAAAACATCAGGATATTTACCAAGGGCTTTGGAAAAATCGCTTCCTTCTATAATTTCGTTCTCTATTTTTAAAAGAACCTTTTTAAATTTTTTGCTTTTTGCTTGATCTCTTAAAATTCTTAATGAGCGTGGCAAAGAAATTCCCGCTGAAATCATAATTTTAAGATTGCGAGTAAACATCAATTTTTCAACCAGAGAAACCCTTCCAAAAAAAGAGAACAGATTATCTAATCTGTTTTTGAATGATTTTTTCTTTTCCAAGACAGCTGAAATCAAAACATATCCGTCTTTTCTAAAAATTGCCGCAAGCCTGCTTTTGTTTTCTGCTTCTAAAAATCCTGACTTCACATTGCCCCTTATATTTTTAACAACATAATGATAATTTGGCATAATAACTCAATGTCAAATAACAAATTATTCCGCAATTACTCTTAAAACTTCTTCGATAGAAGTTATGCCTTGAACCGCTTTAATTAATCCATCTTCAATCATAGTTTGCATTCCTTCTCTGCGCGCTTGATTTGTAATTTCGCTAGCAGTTGCTCGTTTAACAATTAAACCTTTGATAGTTTCCGTCACCCTTAAAACTTCTAAGATTCCTATTCTGCCCTTATATCCTTTGGGACATTCCTTAGAAGGTTTAGGTCTAAAAAAAGCTATATCTCTAAAAGTATCTTTCGGTTTTATTATTTTTTCTTCTTTCAAAATATCGAGTAATCGGTTTAAGTCACAATATTTAGATATATTTTCTAAATCATTTTTATCTAAAAAATATTTTTCTTTTTCCGAACACAACCTTCTTACTAATCTCTGCGCTAAAATAACCTGCAAGGTAGAAGAAATTAAAAATGGCTCAGCCCCCATATCAATTAAACGCGGGATAGTCCCAGAAGCGCTAATTGTATGCAAACTAGATAAAACCAAATGCCCTGTCAAGGCGGCATTAATAGCTAAGTTAGCGGTTTCCTTGTCTCTGATCTCGCCAACCATAATTATATCAGGGTCTTGCCTAACCAAAGACCTTAACCCATTAGCAAAAGTTAAACCAATTTTTGAATTAATCTGTGTTTGATTAATTCTTGGCATCCTATATTCAACTGGATCTTCAACGGTCGAAATATTTACTTGAGGGGTATTTAAAATTTCCATTATAGAGTAAAGCGTTGTAGTTTTACCCGAACCCGTCGGCCCAGTAACAAGGATCATGCCAACCGGCTTTTTTAGCGCATCTTGGGTCTTTTCCAAAGCCTCCCCTTTTAAACCAAGTTCTTCTAACGTAAGAGCGTTTGATGTTTCTGATAAAAGCCTCATAACGATTTTTTCACCATTGAAAATCGGTAAAACTGAAACCCTGATAGAATATTTATATTCTTTGTCCCTAATCTTGAATCTCCCGTCTTGCGGCAATCTGTGCTCATCTAACTTTAATTTTGAGAGAACTTTAATTCTCGCCACAATCCCGGAGCTAACATTTTTCGGAAGCACCATAGCATCGCGTAAAATTCCGTCAATTCTATATCTAACAATTACTTCTCTTTCAGTAGGTTCAATATGAACATCGGAAGCTCTTTGTAAAATCGCGTGTTTTATTAAAGTATTTACAATTCTAATTATTGGTAGTTTTTTAGCAGCTTTTTTTAGTTCTACTTCTTTTTCAACGCTCTTTTCTTTGACAAGAGACATTTTCCCCGCCTCTTTGTCTATAATTTCTCCAAATTCAACTTTTAAAGTTTTTTGATACTGCTTTAGAATATTTTTGATACTTTGAACGGTTGTTAGTCTTGCTAAAATTTTCAAATTAGATTTCTTTTTTATGAATTCAATTGTTCTTAGATCTCTTGGGTCAAGCATAGCCACCTCTAAATTCTCTCCTGTTTTTCTAAAAGCAACAATATCATGTTTTCTGGCAACTGGCTCTGGAATTATTTTTAAAACATCATAAGGAATAACTTCATTTTCCAAATTCACGAACGGAATGCCTAAAATATAAGCTTCTAATTTGATCAATTCTCCTTCAGAAATTAAACCGTTTGAAACCAAAACATCCCCAATTTCTTTTCGGGTTTTTTTTGCTTTTTTTTCGGCTTGTTCAAATTGAGACTTGCTAACCAAACCAATGTCAAGCAAAAACGCTTTTAACTGTTGTGGCTCTATGTTCATAAATTATTTAGAACTATCAATGTTTTAAATCTATCAATTCCTTTGCCTAAATAGTTTTATGTTTACCTTAAATTATTATTTTAGGATTCCTTTAACTTTTTGCACAATTTCTTCTAACTTATATTGAGTTTTGATTAAATAAGCGGCCGCTCCTAAAGCAAGAGCTTTTTCTATATCTTCAATTCTTTCTATATTAGTTAAAATTATTACTGGAATTTTTTTTGTTTCTGGGCTCTCTTTAAGCGCTCTAAGAACCTCAAATCCCTCTTTTTTGGGCAAAATCAAGTCAAGAATGATCAAATCAGGAATTTGGGAGATGGCTATATTTAAACCTTTTTCTCCGTCAAAAGCGTTAGCTATTTCATAATTCTGCTCTTTTAAAGCGCTTCCAAGAGCTTTTTGGAGCACAGACTCATCTTCAATAAGTAATATTTTTTTCATATTTCTTACAACTCATAATCCGTAGAATGTAACTTAAAAATATTTAAAATTTAAAATTTTTAGGTTACAAATTACAAACTATAAACTTTATTATTTAATTGGTATTGTAAAATAAAACGTTGTTCCTTCTTTTTCTTTTGAATCAAACCAAATTTTTCCTTTTAATCTTTTTATTATTAGTTTTGAAATATATAAACCCAATCCACTGCCTTGAGTTTCTTCTTTTAGCAAATTTTCTGACCTAAAAAACTTTTGAAAAATATATTTTTGGTCTTTTTGGGGAATCCCGACACCGTTATCTTTTATCTTGAATAAAAAATTATTCTTTTGTTTCTTAAGATAAATATCAATCTTCCCTTTCCCCGAAGTATAACG
Source organism: uncultured Candidatus Saccharibacteria bacterium (assembly GCA_964469955.1). Classification (GTDB taxonomy): domain Bacteria; phylum Patescibacteriota; class Minisyncoccia; order Minisyncoccales; family GWA2-38-27; genus CAYXZK01. The sequence continues at coordinate 107,201 of CAYXZK010000005.1, forward strand.
AATAGAATTGCCCACTAAACTATCTATAACTAATTTTAAATAGTAACTATCGGTAAATATCTTCGGTAAATTATTTTCACAATGAAGATTCAGTTTAGTTTTTGAGGCATCGCTAAAAAATCTAAAGCGTTTAATTGATTCTTCCACCTCTTTTTCTAGAAAAAATTCTTTTTTCTTTAAGGTAAATTTTTTATCCTCCACCCTAGAAACAACCAACAAATCATCAATCAATTCCACCATTAAGTTAATGCTTTCTTTGGCATCGTTAAAATACTTTTTTCTTTCTGTTGGGGTTAATTTTGTTTTATTCGTTGTCAAAAGTTCAATAACCCATTTCAGTCCTGTTAAAGGCGATCTAATATGATGAGAAGCTATATCAATAAATTCTGATCTCATTCTGGCTACTTCTAACAATCTTTCAAAATTATGAATAATCGTAAAAAAGATAATAAATAAAACTATTGAGATTGTAAGCACTAACAAAGCCACTTTGGCGTGATCAAGCGTATAATAATTAGTTCCGATTAAATAAAAAACAATTGAAACGCTAATAATTATTACACCCATTACTAAAAAAAGAAATTGAGGACACTGCCAAAAAGGAATTCCAAACTTTTGACATTTTGAAAAAATATTTAGATGTTTTAAAAGTTTTTTAAAATCCATTTGATTGTAATTAAATGCTTAACATTAATGAGCCTAAAAGATTATTTAAATTATAACATTTTATTTTCAAATTATGAAATATAGTTATAAATATTGAACAATCCAAGATATAATGATATACATAGAAAATAAACGGGGCATGGTGTAATGGTTAACATATGCGCTTTGGGAGCGCAGGATTCCCGGTTCGAGTCCGGGTGCCCCGAAAAAATAGATTTAATGCGGGTGTAGTTTAGTGGCAGAACCTCAGATTTCCAATCTGATGGCGAGGGTTCGACTCCCTTCACCCGCTCCAAAATTTTATTGACGTATATTCCCGCTATCTTGTAATTTTTTAAGGTATTAAGGTATAATGAAAGATATAAAAAATTAAAAATCTATGGTTAAAAAAATTAAAAAAGCGATTTTCCCAGGATTAACTTTGATAGTCTCATTTTACTATGTTTCAATTATATTTGTTGTCGGCATAATTCTTGGATATCTTGGAACAGATTTCTTTAAGAAAAAATTTTTAGACACAGGTAAAATAAAATTAATAATTCTTAGATTAGGCGATTATAGAATTCATGTGCATCATTGGATACTGGGAGGCATGGCAATATCTTTCGTTGCTTATGTAAATCTTGTTTATAGCTTGCCTGTTGTCGTTTTAGGAGGATTGGGCGGACTAATCGTCCATGACTTTTACACTGACAAAGAATGGTATAGGGTTATATATAAAAAATAAAAAAATTTAATTTTTTTAATCAACGCAAAACCCGCTTTCAAAAAGCGGGTTTTGTTAACTCCAAGGTTATCAACATCTTCGGAAACCATTTACAGTTATCAATGATCGGTAATTTAGCGCGCGTATTCAATTATTCTGTTTTCTCTGATTACAGTCACTTTTATTTCTCCTGGATAGCGCAACTCTCTTTGGATTTTATTAGCAATACCTTTTGCCATTTTTTCTGTCGCGAAATCGTTTATTTCATCAGGCTTTACAAACACCCGTATTTCTCTTCCTGCTTGAATGGCGTATGCTTTCTTTACTCCCGAGAAAGACATCGCAATATTTTCGAGTTCTTCTAAACGTTTAATGTAATTTTCTAAGGTATCTTTTCTCGCCCCAGGTCTTGCACCAGAAATTTGATCCGCCACTTGTACTATAATCGCTTCAACTGTTTCATAAGGATATTCCTCATGATGAGATTTCATAGCATCAATTACCGCTTTTTCTACCCCAAACTTTTCCAAAATTCTCATACCAATTTTAACATGCGAACCTTCTGTTTGATGATCAAGAGCTTTGCCAATATCGTGTAACAATCCGGCTTTTTTAGCTACTTGAGCGTCAGCATTTAATTCAGCGGCAATTGCTTCCGCCAAATAGGAAACTTCTATTGAATGCAATAAAACATTTTGTCCATAACTAGTCCTGAAATGCAATCTTCCCAAAAGTTGAACTATTTTAGGGTCTAAATTAATTATCCCTGTTTCGTAAACGACTCTTTCGCCTGCTTCTTTTATTTCTGAAACTATTTCTGCTTCAGCTTTTTGAACCATTTCTTCAATTCGAGCTGGTTGTATTCTGCCATCTTGAATTAATTTTTCTAAAGCATTTTTCGCAATTTGTCTTCTAACAGGATCAAAGCCAGATATAAGAACCATTTCAGGCGTTTCGTCAACCATAATTTCAACTCCTGTTAATTTTTCCAATGTCTTAATGTTCCTACCCTCCTTACCAATAATTCTTCCTTTTATATCATCTGAAGGAAGATTTACGCTTGTTGTCGTTATTTCTTGCGCTTGAGAAAGAGCGCATTTTTGGATAGCAAAAGCCAATATCTCTCTTGCTTTTCTTTCGTATCTCTCAAATCCGTCAACTTTTAGTTTTCTCATTTTCTCTAAAATTTCTACTTCATATTCTTTCTCAATATTATCCAACAATTCCTTCTTAGCTTCTTCTTTGGGTAGTTTAGAAATTTTTTCCAACCTTTCTAAGGCTTCTTTTTTTAAATCCTCCAGAGATAATTTTATAGCTTTTAATTTGCTAACTTTTTGTAAAAATTCTTTTTCTTTTTCGTCTAATATTGACGCTTTTTTACCTAAAGAATTTTCCCTTTGTAACAAGATTTTATCCGCGCTAAAAAGTTGTTTTTTCTGCTCTTCTGTTTCTTTTTTTGCTTTTTCAATAATTTGAGATGCTTCCTTTTCCGCTTTTGCTTTAATTAATTCTATTTCTTTTTTAACTTGAGCAACTTTTTTCTGCAAAAGAACTTCTATTCCATCTGCTTTTTTTCTGGCAATTGATTGTCTGGCGTAATAACCCAAAAGAGCCCCAGCGATTAAAGCAAACACGCCTATTAAAAGTAGGATAAGTTGATTCATATTTAGTAATAAGAATTTGGTTTTTAAGCAACACTTTAATTTACACAAATTTGAACAAAAATTCGCATAAAAGTTATTTAAGCATTCTCGCGCTCTGTTCAGTGTTATTTTGTGTTATTTTAAGTAAATCCAACATTCTAAGTTAAAATTTATTAGTACTTTGAATCTCGAAATTATATTTCAAGGTTCTAAGTAGTAGTAAAATTATAGCAAAATTATTTAATAATGTCAAAAATAAAATTACAGGGATTATTCCCTGTAACCTTATTTCTAAACAATAATATCTCTTAAAAATTCGTTAAAAAAACATATTTGGTAATCTATCTTACCCGATTTGATCTTCTTTTTTAATTACTTCGTCAATGATTCCATAGGTTTTCGCTTCTTCTGAAGATAAATAGAAATCTCTGTCGGTGTCTTTTTCTAGTTTTTCTAAAGAATTACCTGTGTGTTTAGCTAAAATCTTATTTAACTTATTCTTTATTTTTATAATTTGCTTAGCGGTAATTTCTACATCAATCGCGGGACCAGTAGCTCCTCCAGCGACTTGATGGAGTAAAATTTCGGCATTTGGCAAAGCAAATCGTTTACCAGCTTCTCCTGTTGCGAGCAATACTGCTCCCATTGATGCCGCTAAACCGAAGCAAATAGTCGCAATCGGGCATTTCACATATTGCATTGTGTCATAAATAGCTAAACCAGCTGTTACTGAACCTCCCGGAGTATTGATATAAAGCTGAATATCTTTTTTAGAATCTTTACTAGCCAAAAAAAGCATTTGAGCGATAATTGAATTGGCCAAAGTGTCGTTGATTGGGCCTGTTAAAAAAATAATTCTCTCTTTCAAAAGTCTTGAATAAATATCGTAAGCCCTTTCTCCATATTTTGTTTTCTCTAAAACTGTAGGAACTAAATTCATATTTATTTAAGCTAATTCGTATAAAAGCGTAACAAATTCTTAATAGCTTATATCTTTTGTGTCGCAGTTTATTGTTAATTAGCTAATATTAATAAATTGTTCAAGTAATTGAAAAACTTTTTCATTCCGGATTTTTTCTTTAGCGTATTCTTTAATATTTTCAGAATCAAAATCTTTTTCAGCTTTATTGATGTTCGGAATATTTTTTAATAATTTCTGCGTTTCTGCCCCTATTTCTTGGTCTGAAATTTCTATTTTCTCTTTTTTCGCGATTTCCCTTAATATAAAAAAATTCTTTATTCTTTGATTGGCTTCGGTAAAAAAAGAATCTATTATTTCTTTCTCGCTTTTCTTAATCTTGTCTAAATAATCTTCAAAAGAAATGTTTAATTTCTCTGATACATTGCTTTTAAGACTTTTCATCATCTCGTTCTGTTCTCTTTCAACCAAAACTGCCGGCGCCTTATAATCAACTTCTTTGCTTATGTTGTCTAAAATTTCTTTACGAATCCTTTGAGATTCTGTCTCCTCTTTTTCTAAACTAAGACCGTCTTTTATACTCTTTTTAAGCGCCTCCAAGTTCTCAAACTTCCCTAAACTCATAGCAAACTGATCATCAATTTCAGCAAACTCTACTCTTTGAATTGAATTTATTTTAACTTTGAATTTAACATTTTCTTTTTTGTCGTCGCTAACCTGATTTTTTTGAGATCCTTTTTCTTTTTGAATTTTTGCGAGAATATTTGAACTATTGTTTCGCGGTATTGTTATTGAGAACTCTTTTTCTCCATCTTCAACCGCCATGCCAATTAATTTCTCTTCCAGTTCAGGCATAAGCTGATTTTCCCCTAATATAAAAGAATCTCTAACTGGTTTTTGCTTATTCATGTTTGATTCTTCAACGCCTTCCACTCTTTGGTCTTTAAGGGTCTGGTATTCAATTTCTATAAAATCTCCTTTTTCGGCAGAACCATTTTTTAAAGTAAACTTCGCTCTAGATTTTTGAAGCCATTCTAAGGCGCTTTTAATTTCATTTTCCTCTACCGCCACTTTTTTCCTTTCAGATTGACTTGCGATATTTTTATAGTCTGGCAACTCTATTTCAGGAAAAACCAATAATGTTATTGTAAAAATAAAAGAATCTCCACGCGCAATTTTTTTAATTTCAACTTTTGGTTGAGAAATCGGTTCAATTTCATTCTCAACTAAAGATTTTTTATATCCTTCCCTAATAGCCAAATCACTCGCTTCCATCAAAAGCTTTTCCGCGCCTATCTCCCTTTCTACCACCTCTTTGGGAGCATTTCCCTTTCTAAAACCTTTTACTTCTAAAGATTCTCCTAATTTTTCAATAGCTTGTTGGATAAAGCCATTGAACTCTTCAGAAGAATTCTCAATTTCAATCTCAATCTGAGAATCTGCCAACCTGTTAATCTCTGTCTTCATATCTTTTTATGCTCTCTTTAATTATTTCTTCTGCTTTTTCTTTTCCAGCCCAACCATTTATTTTAACAGATTCGTATTTATTTTTTTCCAATTTTTTATAATCTGCAAAAAAAAGTTCTATTTCTTTTTTTAAATGTTCTCCAAGATCTTCTATTTTTTGAATTTCCTTAAGGCGAGGGTCCAATTTTTCTAATGGAACTGCAATAATTTTATTATCAATTCCGCTTTCATCTTGCATTAACAAAACTCCAATGGGACGCGCCTTAATAACGCATCCAGGAAAAGTAGAATAAGTGGAAATAAGAGCAACATCTAAAGCATCGCCATCTTCAGATGTTGTTTGAGGTATAAAACCGTATTCAAATGGAAAAAATAATGGAGAATATAAAACTCTGTCTAACTTAAAATAACCTGTTTTTTCATTGTATTCGTATTTGTTTTTTGAATCCTTCGGAATATCTACAACCATATTGATGTCTTTGGGAGGATTCTCTCCCGGGGAAATATCTTTAAATAAATTAAGCATAATGATTAATGATTACTGATTAATGATTTTATTTTGAATCAGCCGACTTAACTGATTTTTTAACTGATTTTTTATTAGTTGTTTTGTTTTTTTGTTTTGTTTTCTCTTTTTCTTTTTTATCTATCTTTGTTCCTGTTGCTTGCGTTGTTTCTTCCGCTTTTTTTGATTTTTCCAAATCTTCTGGTTCTCCTGTCACTACTTCTTCTGATTCAAGTGATTTTACGTCTATCTTCCAACCAGTTAGTTTAGCTGCCAGTCTTACATTTTGACCATTTCTTCCAATCGCTAAAGACAATTGATCTTCAGCAACCACGCAAACAGCTTTATTCTTCTCCGTAATTTGCACTTTGGTTATTTTAGCAGGCGAAAGAGCGTTGGCAATATATTCTTCTGGGTTTTCTGAATATTCAATAATATCAATCTTCTCTCCCCCTAATTCGTTGATTACAGCCATAACCCTTGTTCCTCTTTGTCCAACAGCGCTTCCAATCGGATCTATACTTTCTTCTTTTGATTCTAATGAAATTTTTGAACGCGAACCAGCTTCTCTGGCAATTGATTTTATCTTAATTAATTCTTGAGAAATTTCAGGAACCTCTAATTCAAAAAGTTTAGATATTATTTTTGGATATGCTCGAGACAAAAAAACCATCGGGCCTTTTGAAGTATTTTCTACTTTTAGAACATAGGTCTTAATTCTTTGTCCTTGTCTATAAAATTCACCTCTGACTTGTTCTTCTTTAGGCATAATTCCCAATATCTTGCCAATATCAATATATATATTAGAATTATCAACCCTTTGAATAATACCTGAAATTATTTCTCCTTCTTTCGATTTATATTCTTCGAAAATAGTTTCTCTTTCTGCCTCTCTGATTTTCTGTAGAATGACTTGTTTTGCTGTTTGAGCGGCAATACGACCATAATCTTTTTGGGTTTCTAATGATATTTTTAACTCATCGCCAGGTTTAATGTCCGGCTTTATCTTTTTTGCTTCTTCAAGCAGAATATGTTTTTCTGGATTAAAACGAATTTTCTCTTCTTCTCCTTTGGCTTCACCAACCTCAATCCTTTTTTTGTCTTTTAGCTCTTCTAATTCTTGTTCGGAATATAGCATATCTTCCGAAACAACTATTTTAACTTGCCAAAATTTAAGATTTTCTCCATCTGAAATCCGAGCTTTGATTATTTGCCCTTTTTCTCCATAATCTTTTTTATAAGCGGCAGCTATAGCAGATTCAATGCTTTCCAAAATCTTTTCAGGAGAAATGCCTTTTTCTTCTGCGATTTGGGAAATTGCTGATTTAAAATTTTTTATATCCATAAATTCAATAACAAACGATAATGATTGATAACCAGTGACCAGTGATCATTTATTATTTATCGGTGATCAATAATCAATAATTATTTAAATATTACGATTTTTACTTGTTGTTTAATAAAATTGTCCGTCTTCCAACGGACAAAAAATCTTTTCTAACCTGTAATTCATTCTAACAAAATGAAAAAATATGTCAAATCAAGAATTAAAAAATCTATAAAAATTTATTTTTTTATCTTTCTTTTAACCAACTGGACTAATTTCCTCGGGGTATAGCTTGTTTTCAGAAAATATCCGTCACCTTTAAGACTATTCTCTCTTTTTTCCATCTTGGGATCAGCATAATTAGTCAAAACAAAGGCCGGAATATCTTTAGTCTGTTTATTTTTTTTCATCTCTTCCAAAACATTCATTCCGCTTATGTCGGGTAGAATTAAATCAATTAAAACTAAATCTGGCTTTTTAGCTTTTCCATTTTTTATTTTTTCTACTTTCTTCAAAGCTTCCTCTCCCCATCTTATTACTTCTATTTCAAAATCAGCTTTTTCTAAAATTGTTTTATAAATATCAATCGTTGCTATATCGTCCTCAATAATTAAAATTGTTTTTTTCATAAATTTCTTGTTTAAATTTTTTGGTAAAACTTAGCGTTGGTATATTGACTCTATAAATATCAATACCATCTTAATGTCTTCTAATTATAACATTTTCCAAAAAGAAAAACATATCTAAAATATTAATCCACGGGCAGTTCAATATAGAAAGAAGAACCTTTATTCTTGCCCTTTGATTCTGCCCATATTCTGCCATTGTGCGCTTGGATAATTTGAG
>CAYXZK010000006.1:0-39459 GCA_964469955.1 uncultured Candidatus Saccharibacteria bacterium
GAAGGTGATTGCGATAAAGACTCTGATTGTACAACTGGCTATTGTGCCAACAATGTAGGCGCGAACTATGGTCAAACCTCAAGCATGGATGTATGCGAGAAGAAAGAAGAAAAATCTATTACTGTAACTAGACCTGTCTACGGTTCACAAATACAAGCTGGTCAAATTTATACGATTAAATGGAGTTCAGTTGGTTTTGATAAATTAGACATTAGATTTGGTAAAATAGGAGGATCTAATACAGATATAGTCAAAGATATTTCTGCCTCAATCGGTTACTACAATTGGCAAGTCCCAGCGGATTTAGCTTTAGGCAATGATTATGTAATACGCTTCTTTAGTAAAACTGCCACCGGAGCTTCTTATCTTAAAGAAACTCCTACTTTTAACATTGTAGCAAAAGCAACTTGCATAGAATCAGATGGAGGACCTAAAGATTTTTATACAAAAGGAATTGTTGAGTTGAACGGAGAATCTAAGACAGATTATTGTGTAAGCAGTAATACATTGAGAGAATATTATTGCGAAGGCGCTGCAGGTTCTAAGTATATCGGGCAGATAGACTATGACTGTCAATATGGGTGCGAAAACGGAGCATGTCACAAAGGAATCACTGTGCTTTCACCCAACGGAGGTGAGCAATGGAAGGTTGGAGAAACTCATACTATTAAATGGGAAACTAATTTTCAGGAATCAACAGTAGGTATGGTCCTTTATGATGAAAGTTTAGTATCTCTAGGAGCTAGTGCAAGCAAAGTATGGCAGGAAGAGAACATTCCCAATACGGGTAGTTATTCTTTTACCGTGCCTCAGTTTTATCCTGGCATAGCTGGAGCTGGAATAAATCAATACAAAATATATATTGATAGTTATAGCGCATCTGGTTATAGTGTATCTGATTACAGCGACAACTACTTTAGCATCACACAAGCTCTAACAGGCTGCGATGCCAGAAACATCTCTGTCTGGAACTGGGATTACTGTACTCCAGAGTGTCCATGTGATGCAGGGGAAGGTGATTGCGACAAAGACTCTGATTGTATAACTGGCTATTGTGCCAACAATGTAGGCGCGAACTATGGTCAAACTTCAAGCATGGATGTATGCGAGGAGAAAATAACAACAGTTGTACCAATCTGTACAGATACTGATGGAGGTAAGGATTACTTTGCGAAAGGAGCTACTAAGGGCTTGACCGCGGATAATTTAATTGAAGAAAGAACAGATTATTGTTCTGGAGATAACGTAATAGAGTGGTACTGCTCGGACGAGTATAGGACAAATACAAATTATACTTGTCCTTATGGCTGTTCAAATGGAGCGTGTATAGGCCGTTGTCCTGATATTAACAACGACAATGTTGTTAATTATTTAGACTTGGCTATCTTGACAGATAGTATGGATTATTGTTCTGGTGATAACGACTATAATAATTTGGCAGATCTAACTGGAGACGGTTGCGTTAATGATAAAGATACGCAATATTTACAAAATTTTGACTATTGGCTAAAAAACAGAAGTTCTATTCCTGTTTGCTTAAAACTCTCAAATGTTTGGGATATTGATGATAACGGATTCCTTGAACCAGAAATTGACGGAAAAATTATCCAAAGATATTTATTTGAAATAAGAGGAGACGCTCTTTTGGGCAATGGCGTTGGCGCTAATGCCAACAGAGATTATAACGAAATAATTGTCTATTTGGATTATCTAAAGAATGCTGGCGCTTTAGATATTGATAGCAACGGTCAAAGTGACGGTGGAAGTGATTCAGTGATTATGTATAGATATATGGCTGGCTTTACTGGCTCTGCTTTAATTAAAGATGCAGTGGCTTCAAACGCAATCAGGACTTCTGCAAGCGCAATACAAACATTCCTTGAATGTGAAAACGATACTTGCTTAAGCAACGCGAACCCATTAGGCTTAAATGTTATGGAAAAGCAATTAGCCTCTGCTTCTGATGCTATTTCTCAGATAATAGAGAATTTAAAGGAATTAATGAGGAAATAAGGAAAATAAATTATTTTATCTCTTCTCTGTTTCTTGAGCCTTAAAAACAAAACAGCTTCATGCAATCGCGAAGCTGTTTTGTTTTTAAGAATTTATAGCAAATTTTTGACGAAAAAGGGAGAATAAAGTAAAATTAAGATATATGATAGGAGTTTTTGATTCTGGTGTTGGTGGTTTGACAGTGATCAAAGAAATTTTTAAATATTTACCAGAATATCAGATAATTTATTTTGGAGATACTGCTCGGCTTCCTTATGGAACAAAGGGGGCTGATTTTATTAAAAAATATTCTGAAAAAATCACTGATTTATTAATTAAAAAAGGCGCAAAAATAATTATTATTGCTTGTCATACTTCTTCGGCTTGGTCTTCAGATTATCTTAAAAAACGTTTTAAAGAAGTTCCAATTTTTGAAATGATAAGTCCAGCAATAAGTGAAGTTTTAACAACAACTAAAAACAATAGGATTGGAATTATTGGAACACCTGGGACTATAAAAAGTAATTCGTGGAGAACAAAACTTTTAGAAACGAATTCAGGTTTGAAAATTTATTCAAAAGCTTGTCCATTGTTCGTTCCGCTTGTTGAAGAAGGATGGATTGATAAAAAAGTAACAAAAGAAATAATTAAAGAATATTTAATGCCTTTAAAGTTAAAAAAAATAGATACTTTAATTTTAGCTTGTACGCATTATCCTTTTTTAAACAAAGAGATTAAAAATGTAATTGGTCAAAAAATTAAGATCATTAATCCTGCTGAAAGTTTGGCGAAAAAAGTTAAACAATTTTTAAAAGATAATTCTGAAATAGTTTCTCAAATAAAAAAAGGTGAAAATCATCAATTTTTTTTCAGCGATGAGCCGTATAATTTGGACAAAATAAGTAAAATTTTTTTAAAAAAAGAAATTAAAGCTAAAATAATCGATCCATTTTAGTCTGCATGACTTCAAATATGTTTAAAAATAAAAAAATAACAATAATGGGACTTGGTTTGCACGGAGGCGGGGTAGGCGTTGTAAAATTTTTTTACAAACAAGGAGCTAAGCTTCTTATAACAGATTTAAAAACCAAATCCCAGTTAAAAGAATCGCTAATAAAGCTTAAAAATCTTAAAATTAAATTTATTTTAGGAAAACATCGCAAACAAGATTTTATAAACACAGATTTAATAATTAAAAATCCCGATGTTGCGTCTGATTCTATTTACCTTAAAATCGCGCGCGAAAACAATATTCCTATTAAAACAGATATCGCTTTATTTTTTGATTTATGCAAAGCGCCGATTATAGGAATTACCGGAACTAAAGGAAAATCAACAACAGCGACTTTATGTTATTTAATTCTAAAAAATAAATACCCGCATACTTTTTTAGCTGGAAATATTGGTGTTTCTCCTTTAGAGATTCTTTCTAAAGTAAATAAGAGCAAAAATGCAAAAGTTATTTTAGAGCTTTCCAGTTTTGAGCTTGAAGATTTGCGCCAGAGCCCACAGATATCCTTGATTACAAATCTTTTCCCAGATCATCTTAACAGATACAAGGATTTTAAAGATTATATTAAAGCTAAAGAATCAATTTTCAAGTATCAAAATAGAAACGACATTCTAATTTTAAATTATAATGACCCTGAATCAAAAAAAATTGCTCGAAAAGCTTTAGCTAAAATTTATTTTTTTAAAGGTTCTAATATTGAAGCCACTTTAAAGGTAGCCGAAATCCTTGAAATTTCTCAAAAAGATATTAAAAAAACACTTTCTAAATTTAAAGGTATTCACGATAGGCAGGAATTAAGCGCTATTAAAAAAGGAGTAAGATATATTAACGACACAACGGCTACTACGCCACAATCTGTAATTTTAGCCATCAATACATTCAAAGAAAAATTTACAAAATCAAAAATTATCCTTATCGCAGGAGGAATGGATAAAAATTTAGAGTATAAAAACTTAGCAGCAGAGATTAAGAAAAATGTAGACAATCTCATACTCTTACCCGGTAGCGCCACTGATAAGATAAAGGATAGATTAGGCAAACTCAAGGTTGGTTATCTTGATTCAGTTTCAATGGCAGAGGCAGTTAAAATAGCAGAAAGTATAGCGCAAAAAGGAGATCTTGTTTTGCTTTCTCCTGGAGCCGCTAGTTTTAATTTATTCAAAAACGAATTTCATAGGGGAGAAGAATTTAAAAAAGAGGTAAGTCAACTATGATAACTTTACAAAAACCTCATCACATTGATTATCCTTTTGCTATCGTTACCGCTACAGTGGTTCTTTTAGGAATTTTACTTTTGGCTGAAATTTCAGCTGTTTTCTCTCAAGAAAAATTTGGAGAAATTTCTTATTATTTTTCACACCAAATGCTTTTTGGTTTATTTTTAGGCGCTTTATTAGGTTTTATTGCCTTTAAAATTCCTTTACATTATTTTAAAAAATTTGCTTGGCAAATGATTCTATTAAATTTGGCTTTAATACTATTTGTTTTTATTCCAAGTATGGGAATTGTTTCGGGTGGCGCTCCGCGTTGGTTGAATTTAAAATTTGTTTCATTACAACCATCTGAATTTCTAAAAATTACTTTTATTATTTACGCATCCACATGGTTAGCGCGTAGAATAGAGAAAAAAGCTTTAAACAAAAAAACAATAATTCCTTTTTTTGCAATCTTAGGCGTGATTACCCTTATGTTGATTTTACAAAATGACGCAAGCACATTAGGCGTAATTGTTTTTTCAGCTATATCAATGTATTTTTTGGCCAATGCTCCTTTTTGGCACACTCTCTTAATGCTCGGTGTTTCTGGTATAGGTCTTCTGCTTTTAGTAGGAGTTACGCCTTTTAGAATGAATAGAATTTTAGTTTTTCTTGGAGTTCAAGACGATCCCATGGGCTCTGGCTTTCAAATTAAACAAGCTTTGATCGCGATTGGTTCGGGCGGGATTCTTGGACTGGGGGTTGGAATGTCTAGACAAATAAATTTCTTGCCACAAACTATGTCTGACTCAATCTTCGCGATTTACGCAGAAGAAACTGGATTTATTGGTTCTTGTTTTTTAATTTCTCTTTTTATGTTTTTTTTATGGAGGGTTTTTGAAATCGCCAAAAATAGTTCTGACAAATTTTCTCAAATTTTTGCGGTTGGTTTTGGTTCTTGGATTTTTTTACAAGCTTTCGTAAATATTGGCTCTATGCTTCACATTCTCCCTTTAACCGGAATACCACTGCCTTTTATTGGTTATGGCGGTTCGCATCTAATTGCTGAATTTATCGGGATTGGCATATTGCTGAATATTTCAAAATATACTCAAAAGTGATAGAATAAATCAATGATTATTAATTATTTATCACCAATCATTAACATAAAAATATGAATATAAAAAAGTATTTTAATTTAAAGATTGTTACTGGGCTAATTATTCTGCTGTTTGGAATTATTTTATGGTTTTTAAATATGTATACAACAAGTCTAATGGAACATCTATTTCCGTTTTGGTTTCAATATTTAATTCCTCTATTAATCATTTCTGGTTTAATAATCTTAATCTGGGGGATATTGGAAAAAGCAATAGAGCGAATGGGGAAAAGTAAAAAAATATTAAATATAATACCAATTGCTATTTTGATCATTGCTATCGTCACTATCGTCGCTGTTGGAATTATTTTTATCCTACAAGAATCAGAAAACAATAATCAAACTCCAATAGAATCACGCCTACGATGTCTGGCAAAGGGAACAACTTCAAATGAATTTGATATTATGAATAGAGAGTTTGCAGAAAATCCAAATCAAGATGCAATAGGTTTCAATATGGAAATAGAGAATATTGGAGATAATCTGTATGAAAAAAAGATTAGCTTAGATATATTTAAGGGTTGCGAAATCATATCTGAATATGGATATAAGGTTATTAAAATACTTGGTTTTGATGATTTTTATATGGATAGCTATCCAGTTCTTCCAATGTTGTATTTAAACCATCTAGAACTCCCAAAAAATTCAGTAATTCAGGAAGTCAAAATACAAGGAAGTTTGCCAACAGAAATAAGAAACATACATCTTCCGGCATTTAACGAGTATCCAAAAATGGTGGGAGGAAAAGCAGAACCATTGTATGTTGACGTTGACAAAAACCTATATTTTGATCCTATCTCAGATCCTTTGTGGAGCCAATCTGATTCATTTAATTCTAAGGATATTGTATTGAAATTAATTCCAGTTATTTACGATTCGGTAAAAAAGACAGCCACGGTATACTCTAAAATAGAAGTATCTATTATTTACGAAACAACTAAAACAGGTATATTGCATAATATGGGTGCAGAGGGAAATTCTAATATTGGTTATTTTAACGCCAACGAAACAATAACAGCGGTTACTATTTTAGAAAATACAACAAATGAAATACAAGAATATATTGTTAAGGCAGAACTTGTTGATATTCTGGGTTGCTCCGTCAAAGAACTATCAGAAAATATTTCTGTTGAGCCTAACAAAAGAACTAGAAAAGAGATAAATATGGGAAAGATAGCTGAAATGAATCTTGAGTACCATCTTGATTCTGCGACCTTATATTTAAAAATAAATATATCCGATATTGACAATAGAGAAATTGGCCATCAACAAAAACAACTTACAGTGTATAATAAAAAATAATCAATTAAATATTAATCAATAACTGTCACTGGGTAATAATTAATAAGATATGAAAATTTTATTCGCAGGCGGTGGGACCGCTGGACACATGTTTCCCATAATCGCAACAATCAGAGAAATCAAAAAGAAGTATTCAAAAGGAGAGTTTGAGTTTTTTTATGTTGGTCCTAAGGATAAACTTTTTGAGGAGCTTCTGTCTAAAGAAGGAGTTAAGGTTAAAACGATTTGGGCTGGAAAAATTAGGAGATATTTTTCTTTCCAAAACATTATTGACATTTTGTTTAAACTTCCAATAAGTTTTTTTCAATCGTTTTATTATGTTTTTACGATTTCGCCTGATTTAATCTTTGGTAAAGGAGGCTATGGATCAATTTCAACTATTGTGGCTGGATATACTCTCTTGACTCCAATTTTTATTCACGAATCAGATACTTGTCCGGGTTTAGCAAATAAAATAGCAAGCAAATTTGCTTTAGAAATTTTTACTTCTTTTTCTGTTAGAGATACAGAGTATTTTCCAATTGAAAAAGTCATCGCGATTGGAAACCCTGAAAGAGCTGAAATTTTTGAAGGCTCGTTGGAAAAAGCTAAAAAAATATTTAATTTAAAAGGAGGAAAACCTGTTATTTTTATATTAGGTGGTTCGCAAGGATCTCAAAAGATTAATGATGTGGTTCTAATCGTTTTATCAGATTTTTTAGAAAATTTCGAAATAATTCACCAGGTTGGTAAGGAAAACTTTAAACAAATAAAAGCCGAAGCAGAAGTCGTGATTAATAAAAACCTAAAAGAATATTACCACCCATTTGCTTTTTTGAATGAGCAAGAATTGCCAAATGCGTATAAAGTCGCTGATTTGGTTATTAGCAGAGCAGGTGCAGGCGCAATTTTTGAAATCGCGGCTTTGGGCAAGCCAAGTATTTTAGTTCCTTTGCCTAAATCGGCTCAAAACCATCAAATTAAAAATGCTTATACTTTTGCTAAGAACGGTAGCGCTATAGTGGTAGAACAAAAAAATTTCACTCCTTATTTTATTTTAGAGAAGGTAAAATATTTAATCTCGCAACCTAAAAAATTAGAAGAAATGTCTAAAAAGGCAAAGGAATTTTCCAAACCTGAAGCCGCCAATATGCTTGCCGAATATATAACAAGCTATCTAACTTGGAAATAAAACTTATTTTTATTTCTAATTTTATGAATGTAAAAATTAAAAATCAAAAAGGGATTTCATCTTTATGGGGGATTGTGATTGTGGCTATATTGGCAATTATAATTGGTTTAGGCACTTATGTCGCCTGTACTTATTATTTTACAATTGATACAAAACATATTCCAATCATAAAAACTCAAAACGAATTTCTAAAAGTTATTTCTCTGAGACCTAATCAAATAATAGAAAATCCAGTTCAAATTTCTGGTAAATCAAGCTTTTCTGAAGGTAATATGAGAATAAGAATAAAAGACAATGATAATAATATTTTAGTTGATACATTTACAACTGCTCAAGGTGAAGAGTGTGAAATGGGCGAATTATGCCAATTTTTTAAGGAGATTGTATTTCAAAAACCAACTACTAAAAAAGGTTTTGTAGAAATTTTTGAAGAATCAGCCAAAGATGGTAGCGAGATAAATAAAATTACAATCCCTGTTATTTTTGAAAATCTTGATTATCCAAAAATAGAAAATGTTTATAACCTACAAGATGATTTTAAATATCACGAGGGGGTAGGGTATTATGGAAATCTTGTTGTTAGAGGATATGCTACTACTTCATTAATACCAGAGGCTTTTTGCAAAGAAAATTGTCCAATTTATACTTATGTTTTATTTAATATCGTAGAAACAAATAACGAATTTATTGATGACTTTATTGCAGGTTTTGAAGGAAATTCTTTTTTAGAAGACGGAAAAATTGGCTTAGGATGTATTGAAAACGATGCTTTGTGGCACATAAATGATTCCGACGAATTCCGTATGAAAAAATATACAATTTCTTTGGAAACATCAAAAGCAATACTCAATTCTAATTGTGACAACTTAGTCACGATTAAACTTGAACGGTATCCGTATACTAGTGGCACAGATGCTCCAGATTGTTATTCCCACTTTGGCAATATAGTTTTACTGAAATAGATCCATCTGAAAGCTATAGATTTTTTGAATATGATTCTGAAAAAAATATATGTTCTTGTTGAAAAAAGAACAAATATCTGTCAAGAATATTTTGATAGGCTATATTAATTTATTAAAAAGTCTTCCTATTAAAAAATTTAACACAAAGCAACTAATCTTTTAAAAAATAAATAAAGAATCAATAATGATTAATCAATTTAAACTATGCGAAAATATATGCAAAACCAAAATCAAAAGGGGATTTCGTCATCAATAGGGATAATAATTATTGTCGCGGTGGCCATTGTTTCTGTGGGCGGGGTTTTAGCCTATCAGTATATCTGGAGCCCAGCTGAACCAATAGAAGAACCAAAAGCCGAGATACCAACAGACGAAACAGCTGATTGGCAGACTTATAGAAACGAGGAATATGGGTTTGAATTTAAGTATCCCGTGGAAGGATATTCTATCGAAGAAAATGAACTTGGTGTGAGCGTAATCAACGAGAAAGAGGCAGAAGAAAAAAATACTTATTATAAAGACTGTATTAAAAACCATATTATGTGTCCACCATTTCCATTAACTCTCAGCATTACGATAAAAATTTATCAAAATGAACAAAATTTATCAGAAAATGAATGGATTAAGTATAATGATTTAAGGCCAAATGAGAGCAAGGAATGCACGATCAATAATATTAAGGGGTATTGTACTTTAGAAGGGACTTATGGTGGAGCTAGTCCGTATTTTTATAAATTACATAAATATAAAAAACAGATTATAGAATTTTCTAATATTAATTGGCCGTGGAATGAGATTTGCATATATTTTCGCGACGATATTATTAAAAACCAAATCCTCTCTACTTTTAGATTTATAGATTAAAGAAATTTCAATATACAAAAACAGCCCTGCAATCTGCGGGGCTGTTTTGTTTTGATTTAAAAAGCAAATTTGCTACAATAAGAGAAGAAATAAAACTAAAAATGAAAAGTATTAATGAGATCAGGAGATTTGACAGAAAACAATTAATCTTTTAAAATAAGAATATGAAAAAAATATCACGCTACAATGTTATTTTTCGCCCAGAACCAGAAGGCGGTTTTACTGTTATTGTACCCAGCTTGCCTGGTTGCGTTACTTATGGAGAGAATTTGATGGAAGCAAAGAAAATGGCAGTTGATGCCATTCAAGGTTATCTTGCTTCTTTAAAGAAGCATAAAGAGGTTGTTTCTTCAGATGAGGAAAATTTTTTTGCTTCAGTTGAAATAAAGAAAGCGGCTATTCATGGCTAAGTTGCCTAATATTACTCCTAAAAAATTAATAAAAATTCTAAAATCATGTGGTTTTAATTTAGATCATTCTACTGGAAGCCATTTTATTTTTTATAATTCAGAAACCAAAAAGAGAGCAACTGTTCCGTATCACAGAAAAGATATACCTAAGGGTACGACAATGAGCATTTTAAAAGAAGCAGGTATCAGTAAAAAAGAGCTTGAGAATTTTTTAAAAAACAAATAATAATCAACCAATTTAAATTATGCAAAAACATATGCAAAATCAAAAAGGGATTTCGTCTTTAGTGGGGATTGTGATTATTGTTGCCGCGGCGGCTGTCGCGGTGAGTGGGGTTTTGGCTTACCAGTATGTCTGGAATCCAATAGAGATAGCAGGGCCAGAAAAGGGAAACGAAGAACTAGAAGGAGAACTTCTTGAAAGCGAAACAGAAATATATGAAAGAGAGTTTAAAAAAAAGATTATTAAGTTGGCTGATGAAAATAGCTTTATACCGGGGGAGCTTGAAGAAGCCTTTAGCAATAAAATTCAAAAAGATAGTATTGTTTTCGGAGATTTAAATAATGATGACATAGAAGATGTTGTTTATGTTGCAGTGAGCTGGGGTGGTGGGACTGGATTTTTTCGTGATTTAGTTATCGTTTTAAACGAAAACGGAAATATTGGGTATTCTAGCTCTTCTTATTTAGGAGATAGACCTGAAATAAAGTCTATTGTTATTCAATCTGGCATAATTGTCGTTGATATACAGGAATGGCAGGGATTGCAGTATACTGCAAAATACCGATTATCCAAAGGAGAGTTGGATAGAGAAGAAATTACAGAAATTAATAAATTAGTACCAACAGACGAAACAGCTGATTGGCAGACTTACAGAAATGAAGAATATGGATTTGAATTTAAATACCCAGAGAAACTTGATACCGAATACATAAGCATTATAGCTCCTTATCCTAATATTTCATTCAGTTCCATAGACGCTAATTTTGCTTGCGACAGAGAATTCTTAGACAAGAAGGGTCTATATGACGCCGAATATGGTAATATAGCTAATATTTCTATCAACGAAAACGATTATTGTGTTTTGGAAATTAGCGAGGGGGCTATGGGTCATACTTATAAGACTTATTATTATATAACAAATCGTCAGGACAGACAGGCTATATTAAGATTCGTATTATCTTATCCTAGTTGTGGAGCTCTCTATGGAATAGACAATAAAATGCAGAAATGCGAGGAAGAAAAAGAAACGTTTAACGTTAATCTATTGGCCGACCAAATCTTTTCCACTCTTGAATTTACAGTTTTCGATTAGTAGATTATTAAAAATATTTTAATGTAAGCAAACAGCCCTGCAATCTGCGGGGCTGTTTTGTTTTGACTTAAAAAGCAAATTTGCTACAATAAACATACAAAAAGAATAGGCAAATAAACGAAATGATAATATAAGTCAATAAACAAGATAGGCGAAAACAATGAATAGTATTAACGACATAAGGAAAAATAGAATTAAAAAATTAAACGCTATTAGAAGCGTTGGTGTTTTGGCTTATCCGAGTAAAACTAAAAGAACATATACTTGCGCGCAAGCTTTAAAAGATTTCAGCAAACTCGCTAAAAAGAAGAAACAAATAGTTTTAGCTGGTAGAATAATGTCCATAAGGCAACACGGCGGAATCGTCTTTTTTAATATTGAAGATGGTTCAGGTAAAATCCAAATTTCTTTTAAAAAAGACCATTTAGGAGAAAAAAGTTTCCAATTTTTTATAGACAATCTTGATATCGGAGATTTTATCGAAATCAAAGGAATACTATTTAAAACAAAAAGGGGAGAAAAAACAATTCAGACAAATAATTATAAAATTTTAGTGAAAACGCTTCTACCTCTACCTGAAAAATGGCATGGCTTAAAAGATGTTGAAGAAAGGTTTAGAAAAAGATACCTTGATCTAATTTTTAATTCCGAAAGCAAGCAAAAATTCAGAATGCGGTCAGAAATTATTAAACAAATAAGAAATTTTTTTGAAAAACAAGGATTTTTAGAAGTAGAAACACCTATTTTACAACCGCTTTATGGCGGAGCAAAAGCAGAGCCGTTTAAAACTCATTTAAACGCCTTGGACATGGACTTGTATTTAAGAATTTCGCCAGAACTCTATCTAAAACGACTTTTAGTCGGAGGCTTTGAAAAAGTTTTTGAAATTGGCAAGTGTTTTAGGAATGAAGGCATAGATAAAGCCCATAATCCAGATTTTACAAGCTTGGAATTTTACTGGGCTTACGCGGATTACAAAGATCTAATGAAATTAACCGAAAAACTTTTTTTGGTTTTAATTAAAAACATTTTTAAAAATTCTAAAATAAAATACAACGACAAAGAAATAGACTTTAAGCCTCCGTGGCAAAGAATTGAATTTAGTCAGTTATTGCAAAAACACACAAAAATAAATTTAGATGAAATTAATTTAGAAGGACTTAAGAAAGAGGCTAAAAAATTAGGAATTGACGCAAAGGGGGATAAAGCCGAAATAGCAGACGAAATTTATAAAAAATCTTGCCGTCCAAAAATTTGGCAACCTACTTTTATAATCCATCATCCTTTAGGAGCATTTCCTTTAGCCAAACAATTTGAAAAAAATTTATCAAAAACAGAAAATTTTCAACTAATTGCAGGTGGATTTGAATTAATTAACGCTTTTTCTGAACTTAATGATCCTATTGAACAACAAAAAAGATTTGCGCAACAAGAAAAGATATTTAAACAAGGATTTGAAGAGGCCCAAAGAATGGACAAAGACTTTATTCAAGCTTTAGAGTACGGTATGCCACCCGCGGCTGGTTTTGGAATGGGAATTGATCGCTTAACCGCTCTTTTGACTGATTCGCATAGCTTGAGAGAAGTAATTTTATTTCCTTTGATGAAACCAAAGCATTAAACAATATAATGCTTAAACAAGGATTAGAGTTTTTACATATATAAATATTAAAAATAAATAGAAAACAATAAACAGAAAACAAAATTTTTGTTCATTGTTCGCTGTTCATTGTTCGCTGACTTATGTTAGATATTAAATTTATAAAAGAAAATCCAGATAAAATTAAACAAGGTTGTAAAAAGAAACAAGTTGACGTTGATATTGATCTTCTTTTGGATTTAGATAAAAAAAGAATAGAAATTCTTCAAAAAGTTGAAGGGATAAGGGCTCAAAAAAATCAATCAAGTAAAATAATCCCGAAAACTAAAGACAAAAAAGAAAGAGAAAAGATTATCGCGGAAATGCGGAAACTTGACAAGAAAAGCGACGAACTTGAAAAAAAATTAAAAGAAATTGAAGCAAAAACCGAAAAAATAGCTTACCGAATTCCTAATATGCCTTTAGAAAATGTGCCTGAAGGAAAAGATGATACAGAAAATGTCGTTTTGAGAAAAGAAGGCAAAATGCCTGATTTTGACTTTGAACCAAAAGATTATTTAGAAATTTCTAAAAAATTTGATTTGATTGACATAGAAAGAGCGTCTAAAATCTCTGGAAGCCGTTTCGGATTTCTAAAGAATGAACTTGTTTTATTAGAATTCGCTTTAGCGAATTTCGTTTTAGAGAATTTAGGTAAAGAAGGTTTTGTCCCAGTTATTCCTCCAATAATGATGAAAGCAGAAAAAATGAGAGGAATGGGTTATTTGGAACAAACCGATAGAGACGAAGCTTATTATTTACCGCAAGATGATTTATTTTTAGCCGGAACATCCGAACAACCCTTGGGAGCAATGCACGCGGACGAAATTTTTGAAGAAAAGGAATTGCCACGCAGATACGTAGGTTTTTCATCTTGTTTTAGGAGAGAAGCTGGTTCATACGGGAAAGACACTAAAGGAATTTTAAGAGTTCACCAATTTGATAAACTAGAAATGTTTAGTTTTTCTAAACCAGAAGAATCTGAAAAAGAACATCAATTTCTTCTTAAAATGGAAGAAAATCTAATGCAAAAATTAGGGCTACATTATCAAGTAATCCATATTTGTTCGGGTGATTTGGGGCTTCCAGCAGCAACTAAGTATGATATTGAAACATGGATTCCATCTCAAAAACTTTACAGAGAAACTCATTCTGTTTCAAATTGCACTGATTTTCAATCAAAAAGATTGAATATAAGATATCGCGACAAAAAAGGCGAACTAAGGTTTACGCATACTTTAAACGGAACAGCTTTTGCTGTTGGCAGAATTTTAATTGCTATTATTGAAAATTTTCAACAAAAAAACGGAACAGTAAAAATTCCAGAAGCTTTACATAAATATTTAAATTTCAAGATTATTAAATAGGTGCTTGAAAGACTTTTAAGGGTACGGCTTAATTAGAACTGCATTCTCTAAATGTTTTATTATCTTCGCAAAGCTCGCTTTTTACTAAACATGCAAGAACAAAAAGAAATTTATATCAATAAACTAAGAACTAATTATAAAATAGCTGGCAAGGGCAAACCAATCGTTATTTTACACGGTTGGGGAGGCTCTTCGGATTCATGGGAACAAGTTAGCAAAATTTTAGCTCTAACTGGTTATAAAGTGATTTCGCCTGATTTTCCTGGTTTTGGAAAAAGTTTGACTCCGCTTAAAATATGGAATTTGACGAATTACATGGATTGGCTTGAAAATTTTCTGGATTTTCTAAAATTGAAAAAAGTTTCGATTATAAGCCATTCTTTTGGAGGAAGGGTGGCTGTAAAATTTGCGGCTAAATATCCAAATAGAATAGAAAAATTAATTTTATGTTCGCCAGCAGGCGTTAGGATTAAACCTAATTTATCAACCAGAACAACTTTATACGCGAATGCCGCGGGTGGATTTATTTTTAACAAAAAAGCTTTAAACTTATTTAAAGGCAGCCTTAAAAGCTGGTCTTATTTTTTTCTACGTAACACTGATTATGTTAAAGCCAGTAAAGCAATGCGAGAAATAATGAAAAAAGTTTTAGAGGAAGACTTAACCCAAAAACTTTCTGAGATTAAATCAAAGACTTTAATTATCTGGGGAGCAAAAGACAAATTGATTCCCTTGAAATATGCTTATGTTTTTAAGGGGTATATAAAAAATTCAAAATTAAAAGTTTTACCCAAAATAGGACATAGCCCCCATTTAGAAAATCCAGAAAAATTGCTAGAAGTGATATTTAAATTTTTATGTTAAAAATATTTGTCTCTTTTTTGTGGTTTTTAGTTTTTACAAAACTGCTTATTTTTTGGGTTTGGCTCTGGCAATTAAAGGAATATCGTTTAGCCAGAATAAAAGATCATTTTAGGGCTCAAAAGATAAAAAAAATAATCTTTAGCTTGCATGGAATAAGGTATCCCAAATTAACAAAAAAAACTGGGGTTATTTTAATTTTTGGAACACTTATTGAGTTTTTTATTTTATTTTATTCTTTTTCTTTGTCAGATTATTTTTTTTATTTAATTTTATTTATTTTGATTGTTGGAGCGCCTTTGTTTTTTTCGTTTTTAATTTTATTTTTTCAAATCCCTTCTGCTTTTTTACTAAGAAGAACTTTTAAAAAAGCGCGAACCAAAATAAAAAGTCGCCAAGATCTTTTGGTTATAGCTGTTGCTGGCAGTTATGGAAAAACTTCAACAAAAGAATTTTTAGCTACTATTCTGGAAGAAAGGTTTAAGGTTTTAAAGACTCCAGGACACCAAAATACAGATTATGGCATTGCTCGTTGTGTTTTAAACCAATTAAACGCTGAACATAGAATTTTTATAGCCGAAACAGGCGCTTATGGTTTGGGTGAAATAACTAAACCTTGTAAAATAATTCAACCTAAAATCGGAATTTTAACAGGCGTCAACGAGCAACATTTGTCTCTCTTCGGATCTATTGAAAATATTGTTAATGCTAAATTTGAACTAATTGAAAGTTTGCCAGAAAAAGGCATAGCTATTCTGAATTGGGATAATAAATTCATAAAATCAAAAATTAAAAGCCAAACGCTAAAAACAAAAACTAAAAATTTAAAATTCTGTTCGACTCAAGAAGAAACAGATATCTGGGCTAAAGACATTGTAGTAGAAAAAGAAAAAATTTCCTTTAAGGTTTTTTCTAAAAACGGAGATTCGGCTAACTTTAATTTAAATTTATTGGGAAAACAAAATATTGAAAATGTTTTATTGGCAATTTGTTGCGCTCAAGAATTGGGTTTAAGTTTAGAAAGCATTTCCAAGGCCTGCCTAAAAATTAAACAAGATCAAGCTGGAACCAAAATATTAAAGAAAAACGATTTAACTATTTTGGATGGCTCTTATTCGGCAAATCCTTATGGAGTAATTGCTGATTTAGATTATTTAAAAATTTATCCACAGAAAAAAATTATCGTAATGCCTTCGTTGATTGAATTAGGCAAAGCTTCAAAACAAATCCACGAAAAAATAGGAGAAAAAATTGGAGCAATCTGCGATTTAGCTTTAATCACGACAAAAGATAATTTTAGAGAAATTCAAAAAGGAGCAATCAGTGTTGGAATGAAACCAGAAGGTATTCTGCTTCTTGAAGACACGCCAGAAATCATTAAAAAAATAAATCATTTTTGCGCAATAAACCAAAATAAATGCATTCTTCTTTTTGAGGGTAGAGTTCCAAAAGAATTAATTGAAAAATTTAATCGATAGATAAATTTAAATTTTAAAAAGCATAAATGAACTCATTGAAACCAATTTCTATCTCTTTATCTCCAAATACAGAAAAAGATGACACTTGGTTGGCTTTAAAAATAATTTTTCAGCCAAACAAATGGAAAAAAGGCAAAGCGATTAGAAAGATAGAAAATGAATTTAAAAAATATTTAGGCATAAAACACGCTTTTGCTTTTAATAGTGGCCGTTCTTCTTTAATTGCCATATTAGAAGCTTTGAACATAAAAAACAATGATGTAATTTTTGCGCAAGCTTTTACTTGCAACGCTGTCATAAATCCCATTCTGTGGAGAAGAGCTAAGCCTATTTTTGTTGATATAGATAAAAAATTGAATTTAGATCCAAACGATTTAGAACAAAAAATTATTCTTGAAAAAAACAAAAACCAAAATTTAAAAGCGGTAATTATTCAACATACGTTTGGATACCCAGCTCAAATTGATAAAATTTTAGAAATCGCGAAAAAAAATAATTTAATTTTAATAGAAGATTGCGCTCATTCTTTAGGCGCGAGACATAAAGGAAGGTTGTGCGGAACATTCGGAGATATTTCTTTTTTTAGTTTTGGGAGAGATAAGATAATTTCTTCTGTTTTCGGAGGAATGGTAACAACCAATAATAGTAATTTTTCGGAGAGAATCGCTCAATTCCAAGAAAAAACAGAATATCCTTCTAAGCATTGGATTTTGCAACAACTAGCACATCCAGTCTTAATGAGTTATCTCATTCTTCCTTGTTATTCGGTCTTAGGAAAGTATCTTTTATTCTTTTTGCAAAAGATTAAGGTTCTGTCAAAGGCCGTCCACTGGAAAGAAAAAAGGGGGGAGAGACCCGAGTGTTTTCCTAAACAAATGTCAAATGGTCTGGCGCTTTTAGCTTTAAACCAATTTAGAAAATTAGAGAAATTTAACCAACACCGTGGAAAAATCGCTAAATTTTACGCAAAAAATTTAAAAAAATTAAATAAATTTAATTCAATTTTTGAACCAAAAGAAGAAAACAGAGAAATTATTTTTATGAAATACCCTGTTTTAACCAAAGATTCAGATTATGTTTTAAAACAAGCTAAAAACAAAAACATCTTAATGGACGATGGTTGGAGAAAAGCCAGCATAGTCCCTCCTGACACACAAATAGAAAAAATGGGATATGTTTTAGGAAGTTGTCCGCGAGCAGAGAAAGTAGCAGAAAATATTTTAAATCTACCAACGCATATAAATATTTCCACAAAAGAAGCCCAAAGAATAATAAATTTTTTAAAGAATTTAAAATGAAAATAGAATTAGCCCCAAATGCCGGTTTCTGTTCGGGCGTTAAACATACTCTCTCAATGGTTTGGAATAATTTGGATAAGATGAAAAAACCAATCCGAATTTACGGCAATTTAGTTCATAACGAAGAAGTTATTAAAGAATTAATAAAACAGGGGATAGAGATAATAGATGATTTAAAGAAAGCGAAACAGGGCACTTTGATTATCACTGCTCACGGAATTAGTCCTTTGGTAAAAGAAAAGTTGTTAAAAAGAAAAAATTTAGAAGTTTTTGACACTACTTGTCCTCAAGTTTTACGAGTTCATCATTTAGCAAAAGCGTTAAAAGCAAAAAAAAGAAAGATCTTGATATTTGGAGACGCTACCCACGAAGAAGTTAAAGGCATTAAGGGAGCGACTAATAACCAAGCCCTTGTTTTTTCTTCAAAAGAAGAATTAGGTAAAATAAATTTTAACCCTAACCAAAAATATGGATTAGTTGTTCAAACTACTCAAGATTTCGAAAAATTTGTAGAAATTGAAAAAGAAATTAAAAAGAAAATTAAAGAAATTTTAATATTCAATACTATTTGCGGAGCAACGCGTCAAAGACAAAAAGAAGCAAGAGAATTGGCAAACAGAAACGATATTGTAATAATAGTTGGTTCAAGAACAAGCGCCAACACAAAACGACTTTATGAAATCGCTTTAAGGATTAATCTTAATAGTCATTTAATAAGCAGAAGCAATGAAATAAAGGTAGGTTGGTTAAAAAATAAAAATAAGGTTGGCATTACGGCTGGCGCTTCTACGCCGGACTGGATTATAGAAGAAGTAATAACAAAAATTAGAAAAATAAATATGTAACAAATCATTAAATTTATAAACTTGATTTTAAAAAGAATAGTTTGTGTAAAAATCATTTTTTTGTTTTATCCTCACGTTATCTAAAAATTATAATTTAAAAATAAAAATAATTTAAAATGAAAACAATTAATCCTGATAAAATTAAAAACGCTGATTTAGTTGTAGGGATTCCTTCTTACTGCGAAAAAGAAACAATTGGTTTTGTAGCAGAACAAGCCAGTTTTGGTTTAAAAAAATATTTTCCAGACAAAAAAAGCGTTATTGTTAATGTTGATAACGGTTCTACTGACGACACCGAAAAAGCTTTTTTAGAAGCTTGTCTTGAAGTTCCCAAAATTTATATTAGTACCGACAAAGGCGTAAAAGGAAAAGGTTATAACTTTTATAATTTATTTTGGACAATAAAAGAATTAAACGCGCAAGCAGGTATTGTGCTCGACGCTGATTTAAGAAGCGTTAGATCGAATTGGATTGAAAAAATGGGAAAACCGATTTTTAAAGGATATGATTTTATAGCTCCTTATTATATGCGCTCTAAAACAGACGCTACAATAACCAATCACTTAATTTATCCTTTAACTTATGGTTTGCTGGGTTGGAACTTGCGTCAGCCCATTGGAGGAGATTTTGCTTTTTCAGATAAAATGGTTGATTTGTGGTTAAAAGATAAATGGGATCCTGCTGTTTACGAATACGGCATAGATGTTTTCATGAGCTTAACGGCGTTTTTTCAAAACGCCAAGGTGGCTCAAGTTAATTTAGGATCAAAAATACATAATCTTTCTAATCCTAAATTAGGACCAATGTTTTTACAGGTAACTGAAACATTTTTTAAAATAATCTTAGCTAATTTGGACAAGGTTAAAAAAACAAAAAAAATCCAAAGACCTATTTTATTTGGCGGAAAAGAATTACCCATATTAGCTAACTCAAATCCGCTTAAAGAGATTTTTTTTAAAACTTTTTTAGACAATCTTGATTTTCACTGGCAAGTAATTGAAAAATCTGTCAGTAAGCCTGTCTTGAGTGATTTGACTAAAATTTACAAAAGCAGAACAGAGATAATTAGCTTAGAACTTTGGCTTAAAATTGTCTATGATTTTCTTTTTGCTTACAAACAAAGTAATTATTCCGCTGACATAATTAAAGCTTTGGGTTGTCTTTATTTCGGGAGAGTAGCTTCTTTTTTTAATAATAACGGAAAATTTACTCCAGAGGAAATAGAGGCGGAAGTAACAGAAAACGCTAATCTTTTTTTTGAAAACAGAAATTATTTTTTAAGCAAACTTTAAAAGAAATAGCATGGATTTGAAAATAAAAGAAATAAATAATAAAGAAATTTGGGAAAATTTTCTTTTCAAGTGCAAAGAAAAAACTTTTCTTGATTCTTGGAGTTGGGGAGAATTTCAAAAAAAAGGGGAAAGCAACATTTGGCGTTTTGGTGTTTTTAAAAATAATGAGATAATCGCTTGCGCTTTAGTTGTTGAAGTTAAAGCCAGAAGAGGAAATTTTTTGTTTATTCCGCACGGACCAATTGTAATATCACACGTTAGATCTCAAATGCCAGATATCCTGAATACATTGTTGGTAAAAATAAAAGAGATTGCTAAAGACAGAAAAGCAAGCTTCATAAGAATTGCTCCAATTTTTAAAAGAGAAATAGAAAATATTCTTCCTTTTAAAAAACTTAAATTTAGAGACGCTCCAATCCATATCCATCCTGAAGTAACTTGGGAATTAGACATTACTCTACCAGAACAAAAACTCTTAAATGATATGCGCAAAACAACACGCTATCTTATAAAGCAAGGAATTAAAAATAAAAATATAGAAATTATCCAAAATAACGATATCAAAAATTTGAAAATTTTTAATGAAATTTATAAAGAAACAGCTACGCGTAATAATTTCACTCCATTTTCTCTAAAATATTTAGAAAATGAATTTCTTGCTTTTGATACCGACAAAGAAATATCTATTTTTTTAGGAAAATTAAAAGATAAAGTTGTATCTGTGGCTATCGTTGTTTTTTGGCAAAATATGGCTTTCTATCACCACAGCGGTTCGTTGTCAAAATATAGAAAAATTCCGGTTTCTTATTTATTGCAATGGCAGGTAATTAAAGAAGCGAAAAAAAGAGGATGTCAGCTTTATAATTTTTGGGGAATAGCTCCTGAAATTGAAAACAAATCCCAAATTTTAAAATCAAAACATCCTTGGGCAGGTTTAACTTTATTCAAAATGGGTTTTGGAGGCAAGAGAAAAGAATATGTTAAAACGCAGGATATGCCGTTATCTTTTAAATATTGGTTAATTTGTCTTTTCGAAAGACTTAGAAGAGCTAAAAGAAGATTATAAAAAGAAGAAACATTCTGCGTTTTTATGCAAAAATACAAATACAATAGATATAATCGGCGTTCTAAAGGCAACAGACTCTATAAACCTAAAAAGAAAAAAACATTAATATGTTTAATTTTTCTTTCTAAATGGTTCTGGTTAAGTTTTTTGGTTTTATTTCTTTTAGGAAGTTGTTTTTATTTATTAATTTTCGCTTCCTTTTTTCAGATAAAAGAAATCAAAATTAACAACGACACAAAAATTCCAACAGAGGAATTTAGAGATATAGCTGAAAAATATATCTTAAAAAGAATATTTTTTTGGGACCTAAAGAGTATTTTTTTAGTTGACGCGCGCGAAATAAACCAAGCTGTCTTAGATAAATTTCCACAAATTGCCAGAATTGAGACTAATAAAAATTTTCCCAATACCCTAAATTTAAAAATAGAAAAGAAACAAGGTGTCGGAATTTATTCTTTAGATAGCCATAATTTTTATTATATAGACCAACAAGGCATAATTTTTAAAAAAGTAGAGAGTTCAATGCCTCAAGGAATTTTAATAATTAAAGATTCGTCTCGTCCAAGTCAAAATTTTGAATTAGGAGAAAAAGTAATTGAAGAAAACAGATTAAATCAAATTTTAACAATTGACTCTAAACTAAAAAATGATTTTAATCTTCCTTTTAAACAAATCTTTATTGTTTCCGATAAAAGATTGGATGTTGAAACCCTTGAAGGTTGGGATATTTACTTTAACAGCGCGCAAGACATAAACTGGCAGTTAGATGAACTTAATTTTGTTTTATCAAAAAGAATTTCTTCTAACGCAAGAACTAACCTTGAGTATATAGATTTAAGGTTTGAAAAAATTTATATTTTTCCTTCAACTTGCGAAGAGTAAGATTAAAAAAACATAATTAAGCTTAAAATTTGACTTTTTTTAATTAATCGAATATAATTATTTCTTAGACCACTAAGTTTTTTAGACAAAAATTGTGTTTTGTGGTTTAATAAATTAATCCGTAAACCTTAGGAACTTTTTATGGAAAAAGAAAAAGACACCAAGAACAAGGTTCAAGAATTATTAAAAAAATGTCAAAAAGCAAACGCGGAATATTTGTCTAATTGGAAAAAAGAGAGAGCTAATTTTTTAAATTATAAAAAAAGCGAGGAAAATAGAAAAGCGGAATTAATCAAATATGCAAACGAGGAAATTACTTTAAAGCTTATTTCTATTTTAGATAATTTTTCTGTTGCGGAAAAAGAAATCCCGAAAAATTTAAAGAAAGATAAGTCTATTGAGGGTTTTTTAATAATAAAAAACCAAATTTTAGATGTTCTCAAAAACCAAGGATTAGAAGAAATAAGTTCTTTGGGAAAACCTTTTGATCCAAATTTTCATGAAGCCATAGAATTAGTTGAACATGAAAAGCAAGCTTCTGGAACAATCGCAGCAGAAATAAAAAAGGGTTATATTTTGAACGGTCGCGTTATTCGACCGTCTCAAGTAAAGGTCGTAAAATAAATTATATCTTTAAAAATTAGTTACAAATAATATGTCCTTAATTCCATATAGGCCATTTTGGAATCTAGATAGTTTTTTTAATGAGGACGAATGGCCTGAAAATATTTTTTCGAAAAATCAAACAATTAAAATACCGCGCCTAGATATCTTTGAAACAGAAAAGGAAGTTGTTGCTGAAATAGAATTACCCGGAGTTGATCCTAAAAACATTGACGTTGAAATAAAAGACAACGCTCTGATTATAGAAATTAAAAGAGAAGATAAAAAAGAAGAAAAGGAAAAAGGTTATTATAAAAAAGAATTAAGCCGCGATTATCATAAAAGAGCGATTCCTTTGCCAGTAGAGGTTAAAGAAGAAAAAACAAAAGCTGATTACAAAGAAGGAATTTTAAAGATAGTTATGCCTAAGGTAAAACCTATTAAAAGAGAAGATAAAAAAGGCGTAAAAGTTAAAATTCGTTCCGCTAAAACCAAATAGGTAGGATAATTAAATTACCAATTTTGAGTTTTATCACTGCCCATTTCTGTCTGGAATGGGTAGAAATAAGATTAAAAATAATATTTCTGTAATTTATAATAAATAATCCGTAAGCACGATTCGTTCTCGAAAAAAGCTTGAATTATTATATTACAAATTACACTCTATACAACTTATGTCTAAAATTTTAGGTATTGATCTTGGAACAACTTTTTCAGCAATGGCGTTAATAGAAAATGGAGAACCAAAAATTATTGAAAACAAAGAAGGAGCTAGAACAACTCCTTCTGTGGTAACGCTAACCAAAACCAAAGAAAGATTGGTTGGTATTTTGGCTAAACGACAGCAAATTACAAATCCTGAAAATACCATTTATTCTGCCAAGCGGTTAATTGGAAGACGTTTTTCTGATTCAGAAATACAAAAGGACAAAAAGCTTTTACCATATGAAATAAGAGAGGCAAAAGATGGCGGCATTGAAGTTAAAATGGGGGATAAATGGCATAAGCCAGCGGAAATCTCAGCTATGATATTACAAAAATTTAAACAAGACGCTGAAGAGAAAACAGGGGAACAAATCACGGAGGCCGTTATAACTTGTCCTGCCTATTTTGACGATTCTCAAAGAAAAGCCACAAAAATTGCTGGAGAAATCGCGGGCCTAAAAGTTAGAAGGGTTATAAACGAGCCGACTGCGGCCGCTTTAGCTTATGGTCTGACTAAAAAGAAAGACCAACAGATTGTTGTTTACGATTTTGGCGGTGGAACTTTTGATGTTTCGGTTTTGGAAGTTGGGGAAACTGAACTTGAAGACGACAAAAAAGAATCTCATGTTGAGGTTAAGGCAACTGGTGGAGATGTTCATCTTGGAGGAGATGATTTTGACCAAGAGATAATTAACTGGGTAGTTTCGGAATTTAAAAAAAATGAAGGAATTGATTTATCAAAAGACCGACTAGCTCTTCAAAGAATCAAAGAAACAGCCGAAAAATCAAAAATAGAGCTTTCAACAACAATGGAAACAGAAATCAATATTCCTTTTATAACTTCTGATTCAGCCGGACCAAAACATCTTGATTTAAAATTAAGCCGAGCTAAATTTGAAGATTTAGTCAAAGACTATATTGAAAAATCAATTGACATCACCAAAGCTGTTTTAAAAGAAGCTAATTTCAAACCGGAAGATATTGAAGAGATAGTTTTGGTTGGAGGACAAACAAGAATGCCAAAAATCCAAGAAGAAATCAAAAAAATTTTTAACAAAGAACCGAACAAAGAGATTAATCCCGATGAAGTAGTCGCAATTGGCGCTGCTGTTCAAGCTGGTATTTTGCAAGGCGACATGAATGAAATTCTTTTGCTGGATGTTACGCCTTTAGGATTAGGAATAGAAACATTGGGAGGCGTAAACACTATATTAATTCCTAAAAACACAACAATACCAACATCCAAGACGCAAACTTTTTCAACCGCCGCTGACAACCAAACGTCAGTAGAAATTCACGTTTTGCAAGGTGAAAGACCAATGTCTTCTGACAATAAATCTTTAGGAAGGTTTATGCTGGATAGCATCCCTCCTGCCCCACGCGGCGTTCCTCAAGTTGAAGTTAGTTTTGATATTGACGCTAACGGAATTTTAAATGTTTCGGCAAAAGATAAGGCAACTGGCAAAAGCCAATCTATTCGTATAGAAAGTTCAACCGGCTTATCTGATGAAGAGATTGAAAAAATGAGAAAAGAATCGGAAATTCACAGCGAAGAAGATAAAAAGAAGAAAGAATTAATTGAAGCCAGAAATACGGCTGAAAATTTAATATATACTTCAGAAAAAACGATTAGAGAAGCAGGGGATAAGATAAAAGCTGATCTTAAAAAAGAAATTGAGGAAAAGACAGAAGAGTTGAGAAAAGTCAAAGACAGCGACAATATTGAAGAAATAAAAAGCAAAACCTCGGAATTTTCTGAAACAGTTCAAAAAATAGGCGCCGAAATGTATAAAAACGCGCAAGAAAACGATAAAAACAATCAAGCAGAACAAAAAGAAGAAAGTGAAGCGAAAAAACAAACAGACGATGCCAAAGAAAAAGAAGAAAATAAAAAAGATAACAATCATACAGATTCTGAAGAAGGAGAACAAAAAGAAAAATAATTTTGCGTAACTTGTAATTTGTAATCTAAAAATAAAATTTTTCTAATTTATTTTCTTGGGTTATAGGTTACAAGTTACAAGTTACAAGGTCTAATGAAAGATTATTATCAAATTTTAGGAATTTCCAGAAATGCTTCAGATAAAGATATTAAGCAAGCATTTCATAGGCTTGCCCACAAATACCATCCAGATAAAGGCGGTGACGAAAAAAAATTTAAAGAGATAAACGAAGCCTATCAAATTCTCTCAAACAAAGATAAAAAAGCTCAATACGATAATTTCGGAAGAGTTTTTGACGATTCTCAATCAGGGCAAGGAAATTCCGGGCAAGGTTTTGATTTTAATTGGTTTTGGAATTCTCAAAGAAACAAAAACCAACAGGCGGAATTTGATTTTGAAGACTTGGGTGATATTTTCGGAGATTTTTTTAGTTTTGGAAACAGAGGTCCCCAAAAGAAAAACATTAAAAGGGGCAGGGATATTAGAATTGACATAGAAGTTCCATTAGAAGAAACCTTAGAAGGGTCAACAAAAGAAATTTCTATTAATAAATTTGTTAAATGTTCGCGTTGCGATGGAAAAGGAGCTGAACCGGGAACTCCCTTAAATGAATGTTTTTCTTGCAGAGGAACAGGCCAGGTTCAACAAGTCAAAAGAACATTTTTGGGTTCTTTTACGCACTGGACAGTTTGCCCTGAATGCGGAGGCGAAGGGTACAAACCTAAAAAACCTTGTAATGTTTGCAAAGGAGAAGGTAGAATCAAAGAAAATGAAAAGATTAAAATTGTTATTCCGGCTGGCATAGATTCAAACCAAATGATCAAAATTAGAAACAAAGGAGAAGCTGGCAGAAAAGGAGGCCAAGCAGGAGATTTGTATGTTAGGATTTTAGTTAAAGAACACCCTAATTTTATTAGAAAGGGCGATGATTTATATACTTATATTGAAGTAACTTTTTCCCAAGCTAGTTTGGGAGATGAAATAAAAATAGAAACATTAGAAAAAGAAAAGTTGTCATTAAAAATTCCAGAAGGAATGCAATCAGGCAAGATATTAAAGATTTCAAATAAGGGAATTCCTCATTTTTCTGGAAATGGAAGAGGAAACTTATATATTGAATTAATAATTAAAACACCTAAAAAACTTTCTAAAAAACAAAAAGAATTATTACGAGAACTGAAAGAACAAGGATTATAGCTCTCTAGTATTTATCAATAATTACCCCCAAAGCTCTTAACGGCTTCGGGGACCAGTTAGCATTAATTAGTCTGCCCCTATAGCTTAGTGGTAAAGCAGTGGCCTTTTAAGCCATTGACGAGGGTCCGATTCCTTCTGGGGGCACAATAAGGGCTCATGGCGCAGTTGGTAGCGCGCTTCAATGGCATTGAAGAGGTCGCGAGTTCGAATCTCGCTGAGTCCACCAAAAATTTTCTAAAAAATTGAAAAAACGTGGCAAATAAAAAATTAATTTATTTATTACCCATTTTTATAATACTTGCATTAGGGTGGATCTTCTACGAAAAAATTCCATATTTGGGAACTGGTGAATTAGGATATTATCCCGTTTTTCTATTTTTTTTAATTCTTATTATAGGCGCAATAATAGAAAACCTACCCCGTTTTAAAGATTATTTATATTATTTCGGAAGTTTTAATAATAATGTAAAAATTAAATTACTTATTTTTCGCGGACATTTTTCGTTCGTAGCAACGAAAGGATACGGAGGATATTCAAGAATAAAATTAAAGAATGGCAAGAAATTTAAAGTTTGGAGTGGGTCTTACTCTGGACCAAATCCAGATAAATTTAAATTCAAAGGAAGAAAAATCTCGGGAGAACTCAAAAAAGACTTATTGCTAATTAATAAAGCTGAACACAAAATAAATTATGTCTCAAGTGGCATTACAATAAATTATAATTCATCGATCTATAAAATAGATGTTTCTCGAGCACAAATCATTAAAGACGAAAAGAATATCGCTTCATATAAAATATATCCATCAAATACATATATTGAAATTTTATTTAATATCCCTGCTGACAACAAAGAAGAATATCTTTTTATTGGATTGGCGGTAATGGATATATTTTTATTTAATTAATCTTTGAATTAAGAAATACAAATTTAATAATTAGACTCAAACAATTTTAAAATATCAAGTCTCGCTGAGTCCACCAAGAGAAATTTTGCGAATTTTTTAATAAAGAAAGGGGGTTGGAAATGCGCTAAATTTTAATAAATAAGGTCAAATAAATTATATATTAAATGAAGGGATATGTAATATTATGAAACTAAAAAACAAAATTGCTATTGTGACAGGTTCAGGAAGAGGCATTGGTAAATCTACAGCGCTTGAGCTGGCAAAAGAAGGAGCCAAAGTAGTTGTCTCTGATATTGATATAAAAGAATGTCAAAATGTTTGTGATGAAATAAAAAAGATTGGTTCTGATGCGATTGCTGTGAAATGTGATATATCTAAAAAAAACGATATAGATGCCATGATAAAGAAAACAATGCAGAAATTCCAGAAGATAGACATTCTAATTAATAATGCCGGCGTTGTTCTAACGAAACCTTTTGTTGAGATGACAGAAAAAGACTGGGATTTCGTTTTGGATATAAATCTAAAAGGAGTCTTCCTGTGCACAAATGCTGTGGTAAAGCAGATGATCAAACAGAAAAGCGGTAAAATTATTTCAGTAGCTTCAATAGCAGGAGAAGTAGGATTTATGAATAACTCTGCCTATTGTGCTTCTAAAGCAGGAATTATAAACCTAACAAGAGAGCTCGCACTGGAGCTATCTCCGCACAATATCAATGTTAACGCAATAGCCCCTGGAGTAATTGCCACAAAGATGACTGAAGATATGTTAAAGGACAAAAAAACAAAAGAGGTTTTGTTAACAAGTACTCCTCTCGGCAGAGTCGGTCAACCAGAAGAAATAGGCAAAGCTGTAGTTTTTTTAGCGTCAGATGATTCGAATTTTATAACAGGACATACATTAGTTGTGGATGGTGGATGGTTAACTCATTAGAACAAAATTTTTGTAATAATGAATAATAAGGCGGATTTTTAAACTTACTCGGCTATCGCCTCGCGCTCCACCACGCTCTTACTTCAAAAGCTTCGTATACCCTTGACGTTATCGGAAATAATTAAAAGTTTTTTATCCGTTTCACGGATTCCAATAAGCACCACTAACAAACTCGTTCCTTAAGTAAAATTAATGTTTACGAAAAGGATAAATTTTTTTTTAATTTTAGTTATTGTTTTTTTTAGTATTGCTTTTACTGCGGTAGGAGCGTGGCTGTTGCGCGCTAAATCGCAGGCAAACGAGCAAATAGATACGACTATTCAAGAATTGAACGCAGTGGCTGGAGTAGTGCCGCATCATCTATTAGCAGAGAGTATTATCAAAGATTTTTTTACATATTTTTCAGAACACGCGCAACCAGAAACAATTATTTTGTTAAGCCCCGACCATTTTAATACTGGTAATGTTGTTGGAAATTCTTTTATAACTATTCAACCCAAAGAATCTGAAGAAAAACAAGAATTTTGCGATATTAAAATTGACAATACGTTAATTAAAAATCTTTCTTTAGAAAATAATTTAATTTTTAACAATACTAGCCTTAATTCAGATCACGGTATTACCAATTTAACGCCTTTTATAAAAAAATACTTTCCCCAGAGTAAATTGGCGCCTTTTCTTGTTCCTGCTAATATCTCCTTGCAAGAAATAGAAATTTTTTCGGAAACGCTTTATTCTTTGATGCCTGAAGAAAGTATTGTGATTGCCAGCGTTGATTTTTCACACTATCTTCCTCGAAACGCAGCTCAATTTCATGATACTAAAAGTATTCGAACTTTAATTAATTTTGAGAAAGATGGCTTTAAAAACATAGAAGTTGACTCATGGCAAGCGCTTTTTATTGCCAGAGCTTTTGCTGAATTTAAAAACAGAGACTATCCTCGAATTATTGCTCACTCTAATTCAGCTGATTTTTTTGAGAATCCAGATATTCAAGAAACAACTTCGTATTTCAGTGTCGTTTTTGAAAAAGAAAATTTACAAAAAAATCAAATTAGACAAAATTTTGAAGCGAAAACAATTCTTTTCACGGGTGATATTATGTTAGACAGGGGAGTGGAACGTTTAATGCAAAAGCAAAGCTTTCTTTATCCTTTTGAAAAAATTAACCAATTTTTTAAAGGAATTGATTTTGTGATCGGCAATTTAGAAGGCCCGATTAATCAAAACCCGCCTAATTTTCCAGATAGTTCTCTTAAATTCGCTTTTGCGCCAGAAACACTTCAAGGTTTAAACTTTTCTAATTTTAACTTACTCAATTTGGCCAATAACCATACCTGCAACACAAACTCGAGCGGTTTAGAACAAACTAAAGAATTTTTAAATAAAGCTGGAATTGATTATGTCGGCGACCCTATTCAATGCAAAGATGGTTTTCTGTTTGAAAAAGACGAATTTGTTTTCTTAGCGTTTAATAAAACATTTCCATTTAATTGCGCCGACAAAGAAATTGTTGAAATTGTGACAAATACTAGAAAATTAAATCCAAATAATTTTCTAGTTGTTATGTTTCATTGGGGAAATGAATACCAAGACAAAAGTTCTGTTTGGCAACAGAATTTAGCCCATTCTACTATTGACGCTGGCGCAGATTTAATTATTGGCCATCACCCGCATGTTGTTCAGGAAATAGAAGAATACAAAGGCAATCTTATTTTTTATTCTTTGGGAAATTTTATTTTTGATATGTATTTTTCCCAAGAAACTCAACAGGGTTTGGTTATTGGAGCAGATATATATTCGGATAAAATTGTTTACAGGCTATTTCCAATTCAAAGCTATTTAAGTCAACCTTCCTTAATGCAAACTTTGAAATTAGAAACATTTTTGATAAATTTAGCTCAAAAAAGTTCTCCCCAATTAGCAAAAAACATAAAAGATGCTAAAATAGAAATAGTAAGATAATTTAAGCTAATCATTTTAAATATAATTTTACAAAAATATGGCCCCAAAAAAACAAAAATTTTCCGAACCAAGCTTGTCTAACTTTAAAAAAGAAACTGAGCCCCTAAATTCAAAGCCAAAATATGGTTTATCTAAATTTAAATCATCAAAATTTGTTTTAGTTATTTTAGTTATCTTGGGCGCGGCTATTATCTTAGGTGGGTTCATGTTTTGGTCCGAAATAGATCGAGAGCCAATCAGCCCTGGTCCTATTTCTGAAATACCTCCAATTTTAGCTGAATTAACGGCTGCTAAGCGTTTAATAGATACAGATGAAATTGTTTTAGAGAAGGCAGATGTAACGCCTCAAATTCCTGATTATGCTCTGCCTTTAAAAACAAAAGACATTGCCAATTGGAATGAATTTTCTAATAAAATCCAATTAAGCCCAACAGCTCTATCTCTTTTAGAGAAGAATGGTTTTGTGGTTTTGGAGACATCAACAGATATCGCAGACTCTAAAGACGATTTTGCTGCTTATTATCAAGAAATAGGTAAAAAAGATTTACCTGTTTTTATAACCTCAGACAGTCTTTTGCACTATTATCATATCTTTTTTGACACAACTTTGATGAAATTAGAAAGAGATCTTTTTTATAACGATTTGTGGCAAATGAGCCAAGCTTTTTTTGACGATGCTTTAAATCAATACAATAACGCGGATAAAGATTTAAAAGAAGCAACTAAAAGAAATGTGGCTTATTTGGCAGTTATTTTAGAACTTTTAAAACCGCAGCCTGATCAAATTATAAGCGAGGCAGCCTTAAGACAAGAATACTGCACACAAGAAATGGACGAGAATTGGTGTGAAATATTATGTGAAATATTATTAGAAGAAATCAAAAGAGACTATGGAGAAGAAGCCAGCTTTAAATATTTCAGCTCTAATGAAGCAGATAAATATAGTTTTGAAATTCCATATTTTGTTAAAACAGAAGTTGAACAAGAAATTGAACTTATAAAACAACATAAAGGTTGGGAAAATTCGCCTATTTTTATTTATCAAGAGGATTATTCACAATATGTGCCCAGAGGCCATTACACTAAATCAGAAAAACTAAAAAATTATTTTAAAGCTATGATGTGGTCTGGCAGAATGACAGCTTTGATTAAGGGTTCACCTAACCTTTCTCCGGGTGAATCAATGTGCACAGGCCCAATGGACGGAATTATTTCAGAATATGACGCTAAGATTCAAACTCTCCAAGCCAGCTTGCTAACCAAGAAATTTTTAGAAAGCACAAAGATTCAAGAAAAATGGGAAAGAATGTATGCGATTACTTCCTTTTTTGTTGGTTTTTCAGATGATTTAGGACCATATGAATACAGCACTGTTTTAGAAAGTTTGTTTGAAGAAAATTTAACTGCTGCCCAGATTGAAGAAAAATACACAGACATAACTGCAGCGCTTGAGAATATTCCGCATAACCCAAAAATATACAGTGGTTTAGGCAACTGTCAGTTGTTTATGCCTTGTCCGCCTTTGACTGACACAGAAATTCAAAAGCTTGAAGTTCAAGCTAAAAAGCTTTTAGAGGAAACTAAGGGATTTAGATTAATGGGACAAAGATTTACAGTTGATTCCTGGCTTTTTTCAGAAATTGTTTCTCCTTACAGTGGCGAATACATTGGCTCCAAAATAGCGCATCCTTTTACTTGGGTTTTGACAACTGTGGCTGGTTGTCCGCAGGGCAGGGAAGTTAGAGGCTTTCCACGCGGATTAGATATAATGGCTTTATTTGGTTCAGAACGCGCTAAGCAAATTCTAGAAAATTCAGGTGATGCTGATTATTCCAATTTTGAAGAGAAATTTTCTAAACTAAAAGCAAGTATTGATGCTCTAGAAACTAGAGATTGGTTTCAAAATCTTTATTGGAATTGGCTTTATGTTTTAAGATCTTTGTTAACTGAATTTGATTCTGGTTACCCGACTTTTATGCAAACCCAAGCCTGGCAGGATAAAGAACTGAATACAGCTTTAGCTTCCTGGACTGAATTAAGGCATGATACAATTTTATATGTGAAACAGAGTTACACAATGGCTGAAATGGGCGGTGGCCCTCCAAGTCCACAGATTGTCGGCTACGTTGAACCAGTTCCAGATTTCTATGCCCGTCTTTTAACTTTAACTAAAATGACTAATAAGGGTTTAAAAGGTTTAATTCCTCAAGAAGAATTAGAAAAACTGAAGGTAGAAACTACTTTAAATAGTTTTAGCGATATATTAAACAGACTTTTAGAAATATCTAAAAAAGAACTGGAAAACCAGCCTTTGGAAGAAAACGAATATGGGTTTATTGAAAATTTTGGCGAAATTTCAGAAAATCTTATTGAAAGAGTTGCTGGCGGAGAATTTAGCGCTGAAATTGACCCTGATATACTTAAAAGCGTGTTAGTTGCTGATGTACATACTGACGGCAATACGAAACAGGTTTTAGAAGAAGGCGTTGGTTTTATTAAAAATTTAGTCACGGCTTATAAAATGCCGCAGGGCCATATTTTAATCGGCATTGGTCCTGTTTTTAGTTATTATGAATTCAAACAACCAATGACAAAAAGATTGACTGATGAAGCTTGGAGGGAAATGTTGAATAGCAATCCACCATCCGCTCCAGAGTGGATTAAAAGTTTTTCAGAGTAAAAAATTTAAAAAAGTTTAACAAATAATAATATGAAATTTTTGTTTGAAGGCTTGCTTGTTTTAAGTAGTGGTTTGGCTGGATTTGGCTTAGGTAGAATAGGGGACAAATACTTTGGATATGTAAACTTTATGCATCACTGGATTTATGGATTGGTTTTAATTCTAATAGGGATTTTTTTTATCAAAAGCTTAACAGGCATAGCCCTGATTTCATTCGGAATTGGCCACTTTTTAAGTGATTTGGACGATTTTTTGAATTTTAGGGTCTGGGGAGCAGATATTCCTCACAAATGGAAATTTTGGAGTGTAAAATAGTTTAACGATTTTTTGTTATATAAGTAAAAACGCCTTTCAAAAAGGCGTTTTACTATTTTTCTATAAATAATTTTGAATAATCTTAAATCTTAAACTCAATCACATCGCCATCTTGAACAACATAGTCCTTGCCCTCTGTTCTAAGAAGGCCTTTTTCTCTCGCTAAAGCCATTGAACCTGAATCAATTAATGTCTGCCAATTTATAACTTCAGCTTTAATAAATTTATCTCTAAAATCAGTATGAATCGCCATACCTGCTTGCGGAGCAAAAGAATTTTTTCTTATTGTCCATGCCCTTGATTCATCTTGGCCTGTCGTGAAATAAGTTATTAAATCTAAAAGCCTATAACTTCGCTGAATTAAATAATCAATATCATCGCAAGAACCGCCTAAAGTTTCTTTGTATTCTATTCTATCGTTTTTGGGCAAATCTTTTAACTCGCGCTCAATTTTAGCGTCAACTTTGGTATATTCTGAATTTGTGTTTTTGAAAAATTCTAAAAGTTTATTCCATTCAGCCTCATTTGTTTCATCTAAATTTCTGCTCCCTGTCTTTTTATTGAGCGCGTAAATTATTGGCTTTACGGTTAAAAGATTTAATTTTTTAATAATCATCTTCTCGTTTTCAGACAATTCTACGCAAATAGCCATTTTAGAATTATCAAGAGCTTGCTTAATTTTCTCT
Organism: uncultured Candidatus Saccharibacteria bacterium; assembly: GCA_964469955.1. Taxonomy (GTDB): domain Bacteria; phylum Patescibacteriota; class Minisyncoccia; order Minisyncoccales; family GWA2-38-27; genus CAYXZK01. The sequence goes on from CAYXZK010000006.1 coordinate 34,047, forward strand.
AAAACCTCTTTTTCTAATAAAGCTTCTTTGTCGTGTTTTTTAATATCTTTTTCTAAACTCGTAATTCTATTTGAAACGGTTTGCAAGTCAGCCATTATTAGCTCTAAATTTATGGTTTCAATATCATTAGCAGGATTTATTTTATTTTCAATGTGAATTATGTCTTTGTCTTCAAAAATGCGAACCACTTCTAAGATCGCGTCAACCTCTCTAATGTTCGCCAAAAACTTATTACCTAATCCTTCACCAGAATGAGCTCCTTTAACAAGGCCAGCGATATCAACAAATTCAATAGCGGCTTGAATAGTTTTAGCCGATTTAGAAAAACGGCTTAGCTTGTCTAATCTTATATCGGGAACCGAAATTACGCCCACAGAAGGCTCAATTGTGCAAAAAGGATAATTTTCAGCAGAAACGCTTTTTTCGGTTAAGGCGTTGAAAAGAGTTGATTTACCAACGTTTGGCAAGCCAACAATTCCTAATGAAAGCATAATAGTTTAAGGGTATTATTTTTGAATATCTCTTAAATCGTTTTTAAAGATTTCAATTAACTCCTCTTTATATTTTTCAGCTACTTCTTGAGTAGCAGAAGTTTCGTTTTGGCCTAATTTAACTTTTTCCTTAACTTCTGTTGATATTTTTTTAAACAATTCTGGATTTTTTTTAATTATTTCCAAAATCTTTTTAAAATTCACTCCTGGTAAACCACCAGGGATTTTATTCTGTAACCCGAATAGTTTTTTAAACATATTTTTTGTTATTTATTATTAATTACTAATCATTGATCATTAATTAGTAATCATTGATTATTGATCAATGATTACTGATCACCAATAATCCGAACTAATATTAGCATTTTTATCAAAAAAACTCTAATTAAGGTATAATAAAAACATAAAAATTAAATTTTTAATTAATTTACCTTGAGTTATGATTCAAAAGGGGATTGCTACATTTGGTTTAGATTACGGCAGATGTCCGCGTTGGTTATTTGAAAAAATGGTCCGTTTAGGTCGAGAAATGGTTGAAGTTATTATCCAAGAATACGGCCCAGACGAATTCATTAAAAGAATTGCTGATCCTGTCTGGTTTCAGTCTTTAGGGACTGTTCTTGCCTTTGACTGGAACGCATCTGGTTTAACAACCGTTTTAACTGCTTCGTTAAAAGAATCAATTCGCAACCAAGAAAAGGACTTGGGTATTTTTATTTGTGGCGGCAAAGGCAAAACATCTTTGAAAACACCTCAACAGATTGAAAACTATAGCCAACGAATTGGTTTTAGTGAGCAAGGATCTCAATCCCTGGTCTATAATTCCAAAATGGCAGCTAAGGTTGATAGTTCGTTAGTCCAAGATAATTTTCAAATTTATCATCATAGCTTCTTTTTTTCTAAAAACGGCGCTTGGGCAGTTGTTCAACAGGGGATGAATACCCAAAATCAGACTGCCCGACGTTATCACTGGCATTCTGCCCAAGCAACTGATTTGGTTTGCGAGCCTCATTCAGGCATTAGCACTCAAATTAAAGTGCCTACTTTAGACTTAACCTCTAAAATTAGTGGCGAAAACAGAAAAATAAGCGCGGAAATGGTTCAAGGTAATTATTCAAGTTTAATTAAAGATATTCAAGTCTTAAGAAGATATTCTTCAAAATTATCTCAAATGATTACTTTAAAGCATAAAGGACAGCAAGCGACTCTACTTCGTTTAGAAAATAAAGAATTTAAGACTCATCCAGTTTTAATGGAAGATTTTTCTAAAAGCCGTTATTTAGAAAAAATTTTACACAAAGTCTGCCAAGAAAAACCAACTAATTACGAAAAATTATTAGCGTTAAAAGGGGTTGGACCAAAAACTATTAGAGCTTTAAGTTTGGTTTCTGAAATTATTTATGGAGCAAAACCTTCCTATCAAGATCCAGCTCGTTATTCTTTTGCCCACGGCGGTAAAGACGCCACTCCTTATCCAATTGATAAACCAACCTACGACACAACAATTGAATTTTTTAATAGAACTATCAAGTCAATGAAAACTGATTATTCGGAGAAGAAAAAAATGATTAATAGTTTAATTCAATCAAAAGTTTAATAAAAAAATAATAATTGGTTTGTTGAAAACTCAATTTCTTGTTAAAATAATAGAGTATGGAATGCAAAGAACAAGAAAATTTGAAAAATTGCCCCTGCACCTATCCTGATTGCCCGCGCAAAGGCATTTGTTGCGAATGCATTAAATATCACTGGCAAAAAGGGGAATTGCCAGCTTGTTTTTTTTCTCCAGAAGCAGAAAAAACTTTTGACCGCTCTATTGAAAAATTTATTGAAGACCAAAAAATAAATAACGATTAAACAAAAACTATGAATCTAAAAAAATATTTTAATTGGAAGATTGTGGTCGGACTGATAATTATAATAATCGGAATTATTTTATGGTTTTTAGATATGTATACAACAAGTCTCATGGGACATCTCATGGAACATCTATTTCCTCTAATTATTCTATTAATCACTTTTGGTTTAATAATCTTAATCTGGGGAAGATTGGAAAAAGCAATAGAGCGAATGGGAAAAAGTAAGAAAATATTAAATATAGTAGCAATTGCTATCATAGTTCTTCTTGGTTTTTGGGCAATAATAGAATTTTTTCCAGAAAGAGAATTAGATGAAGTATTTGGAGATATTCCAGATACAAAAATTCTAAACGAAACAAAATCTATAAGCGAAGTAAGACAATTGTGTATTATAAATAATGGACATGAATTTAATGATCAATGCGAAGACATGCTTATTGAAATGAAAAATCTATATCTTTATCCAGTGAGACATCCTAATGTCTTAGACTATCTATATCTGTATAACTCAAATACTTATTCAACCCATTCAGATTCAATAAATAGCGATACAATAACGCAAACAGGCAACTTTATAACAGTTCGTATTACAGAAAACACTCTTCTTAGTAAAATTCAAGACAAGTTAGAAGATTTAGAAGAACCTATTTCTGTAAATATTAAGGGAAGAATTAAGTCAACAGAACTTTGTACTCAAAATTCTCCATGTAAGTTTGGATTAATCATAATACTTGATGATATTACTTATAATGAACCCTCAAAAGATGATGGTTATTCCGAAACAAATTCAGATATTTATCGCAACGAGGAATATGGGTTTAAGATAGAAAACTTAGGAAATTTTAAGTACGAAGAAGGAGAGTTTGAACTTGAATACTTTAATAAAGGCGAAGAATGGGAGTTCTGGCAAGCGAATGAAGAATGGAAGCTTCATAAAATACCAGTGCATCACATAAAAATATCAACAGAAGACAATAGTGGTCTTTTTATAATAAATATCATTGACTTAAATTCAATCAATGTTCCATTTGTAAAAAGTATAATGCATTACGCAAAACATGAATTTACCATAGATGGCATAAAAGGTTTCTATCATGCTGCTGTAGGCGATAACACATTAAGCTATGTTGTCATAAAAGATAACTATCAATACGAAATATTTCCTTGTTGCGATATTCGAGACATAGAAAAAGCCGAGAAAATGATTTCTAATTTTAAATTTATAAACACCAAACATTAATTTATTAAATCATGAAAAAATTTATTATTTATTACCACTATTAATTTTATTAATATTAATCATTGTTAGATATTTTCAACAAAAAGAAGAAACTAGTATGACCTCAGAACACAAAGTTCATTCTATCTCAGGTATTTCTAGTCTGCCTAAATCTTACAAAGAATGTGGCAAACAAAAATCAGATGCCTATAATAATTTAGTATGTTATTATGATTTTATTATCCAGAATAATGATGACTTATTGAATTACTGTGAAGAGAACGGAAGGGTTTTGCCACCTAATCCATCAGACCCTTCAGCATGTAGGTTGAGTTACTATAACCCTGAATCAAAAGTTCCTGAGAATTTTGACGAATGCGTAGAAATAATCCAGTCTTCTTATGATTTGGTTGATTCACGAGCAGGCACTAAAGCTTGTCAATTAGAATTTAGAGGAGAAGAAAAGACTATGACTCCTGAGATTAAGAACAAATTTTTTGAGCAATGCTCTAGACTCGATAATAAAAGCACTGATAATTATTGTTCTTTAATATTCTTCAAATAGAAACGGGTTTAAATTTTTAAACTTCTCCGCTTCATTACGTTCTACACTATGCTCCGAAAATTTTTTTATCCTTGATGTTGGTAAAATTTTCAAAAAACAATAAAATGATAAATGATCAGTAATCAATAATCATTAATCATTAATTATTAAATAACAAAAACTATGAAAGCAAAAAATTTAATCATTATATTATTAATCGGCATATTTTTAACATTAGCCATATTTTGGTTTTTTAATCAAGAAAATGATCAGTTGCCAGAAACCGGTTATAAGATTGAAGAGGGAAAGGTATTTTATGTAGAAGGTATTTGTAATTCTGAAACATGTACAACCATGGAACATAAAATAGAAGAAGCTGACGCGAACTCGTTTAAAGATATAGGATTCGGCTACGCAAAAGATAAAAATTTTCTTTACCACAGATTATCTATATTTGATAATTTTATTATCAATGATGGACTTGAGGCATTATCGGAAAATTATTTAAAAGATAATCAATTTGTTTACTTTAAAAAATTGTCTGGAGATGAAAATATCGTAAAAATAGAACAAGCAGATTCCAATAGTTTTACTGTATTTCAGAAAGAATATGTCACAGATAATAGATTTTTTGCAAAAGATAAACAGAATGTATTTTATTTAGGGGAAATAGTTGAGGGGGCAGATAACGAAACTTTTACTTTATTAGGTGATTATTATGCCAAGGATAAAAATAATGCATATTATATGAAAAAAATAATTAATGGTGTTGATTTAAGCACATTTAAAACATACGAACACGACAATAGTGCATGTAGTTGCGCAAAAGACAAAAATCATATATACCAAAATGGTAAAATTATAACGCCTGAAGACGAATGGTATAAATGTTGTAAAGAAAAAAGTTTCTTTGATAATCTCCTTGATAAATTAGATTTATAAGTATTTCCTTGTTCCGCGGCAGTCTCAGCATCAGCTTAACTACCGCAGCAGCCCCCTCCTGGAGGCTGCTGCGGAACTAAACTGAAAACTGCAACAAAACTGAAATATTAGAAAATTGCCTAGAATGGTTTGATGGTTGCAATACTTGTCTTGTGGAAAATGGGCACATTACAAACTGCACTGAAAGATATTGCGAACCAGATAAATATGAAGAATCAGAACGTCTTGAGTACGCAAATTAATAAATTAATAACAAAAAAATATGAAAATAAAAAAATATTTTAATTGGAAGATTGTGGTCGGACTGATAATTATAATAATCGGAATTATTTTATGGTTTTTAGATATGTATACAACA
>CAYXZK010000007.1:0-27648 GCA_964469955.1 uncultured Candidatus Saccharibacteria bacterium
AAAAAATGAAGATTAAGAATGTGATTAAGTTAAATGCTGTCTTTTATAATGTTTTTGTAGACAAAGAAGGAGAAGAGATTGTCTACACTGTAAGTAAAGATGGGCAAATTTTAGCAACTATTTGCGGTATATAAGTTTTGAGGTGGTTTGAAAATTATTCCATCTGAAGACAAATAGGTAAAGATAATTGAATCAAACAAATTTAAGTGAACTTTATTGCGTGAAACTGAACTCAAAAAATCGCCTATTCTTTTGGGCGGTTTTTTGGTATACTAAAAATATGAATATGAAAACAAATAAAATATTTTCATTTTTTTGGCTAATTGCTGGATTGGTTTGGACAGTAGCAACTATCAGGCACATAATGGTTAACGACGATAATGTTGGCGCCATAATCTATATAGTTGCTGCTGGTATTTCTTTTGTATTAGCTTTTGTGTATCGCAGAAACTTTGTTAAATAAACAGTTTGCGATATAAACACATACTGCAGGACACGAGGAGTGTTTTGTGTTAAAAATTGTAATTTTGGTATTTTAAAATATCAATTTTTGCTTTAAGGTGTTTAGTGTTCTCTAACAAAATAGATATAAACATAATGCCAAGTAAGAAACAAAAAATTCATACGCTCAAAATATATTGCGCAAAATGTAAAACTCTTCTTTATAAATACGAAAAAGAAGGAAAAGGGCATTTAGTGAAATGCTACAAAGATAGAATTATTAAAGATAATACAAAAGGAGATTTAAAATGTCCTAATTGCGGAGAAATGTTTGCTCGAGAAGCAATGATTCACGGCAAACCAGCCAATAAGATAATTCAAGGAAAAGTTTATACGAGAAGGTAAAAGATTTTAAAATATTTCTTGTTAAAGTAAAGTAAATAAAAAATCGTCTATTCTTTTAGACGATTTTTTGGTAGGATAGGAATATATAAATAAAAATAAAGAATATAATTTTTGAATTACAAAATTGTATTTTGTGATTTGAAAACAATATGCTTACAATGTAAAGGTTGAGCAATATCTTTGAGAATTATGGCATTCTTAAAAAAATATGGCTGATTATAATCCAAACAGAGGAGCGACGTGGAACTACGGAGGCCAAAACTGGAAATTAAGCCGCTCAAAAATTGACTTGTTTCTGAATTGTCCGCGTTGTTTTTATATTGATAATAAATTAGGCGTAAAAAGGCCTTCAATTCCTTCATTTCAAATTAATAAAGCCGTAGACTATCAACTTAAGCAAGAATTTGATGCTTATAGGACGCAAAATACTCAACATCCGTTACAAAAAGAATATGGCATTAATGCTAAGCCAGCGCAACACGAGAAAATTAATCAATGGCGCGAGAATTTTAAAGGAGTTCAATACTTACACGAGCCGACCGGTCTTTTGATTTCTGGAGCGATTGACGATTTATGGATAAATGATAATAACGAATACATTGTTGTTGACTATAAAGCTACTGCCAAGAACGATCCTGTTCAGGAGCTGAATGGCAAATGGCACGAAGCGTATAAAAGGCAAATGGAAATATATCAATGGTTATTGCGCGCCAATGGCTTAAAAGTTTCCGAGACTGGCTATTTTGTGTATTGTACTGGCAAATACGATCAAAATGTTTTTGATAAAAAGATAGAGTTTGATATAAAATTAATTTCTTATGTTGGTTCTGACGCTTGGGTTGAGCCAATTATTTATAAAATCAAAGAATGTTTAGAAAGCGATATAATTCCCGAGTCGGGCGCAGAGTGCGAATACTGCTCTTGGTGGAACGCGCGGAATCAATTTGAAAAATAATTTTTTTTAATTCTTTTCATTAAAGCGGTTAAAAATAAATATGAACGAGCGGATAAAAACAGATAAAGCCACAGAGCCTCTTTCTGTTTCAAGCTATATTGAGTCTCTTAATAGAGGTCTGGAGAAATTTTATGTCAGAATGATAGGAGAGGTGAGCGAGTTTAAGCTTATGCCGGGATACGCTTTTTTTACCTTGAAAGATAAGAATGAAAACGGGGTGATAAGTTGTTTTATCTGGCGGTCTGATTACAATCTTGCGGGAGTTGAATTAAAAGAAGGCTTGGAAGTTATTGTATCAGGGCATTCTGCAATATATCCTAAATCTGGTCGTTTAAATTTTCAGACTTCGACTATTGAATTGGTTGGTGAAGGCGCTATCAAAGAAGCTTACGAAAAACTTAAAAAGAAACTAAGCGCGGAAGGTATTTTCGCAAAAGAAAAGAAACGCGCGTTACCAGATTATATCCAAAATATAGGCGTTATTACTTCTAAAACAGGAGCTGTAATCCATGACTTTACAACTAATCTCGGCAAGTTTGGCTTCAAAGTCAAGATGATTGATTCTAGGGTTGAAGGTCAAAAGGCAGTCAAGGATTTATTGGCTTCGATTAAATCATTTGAAAAAAAAGATATTGAAGTATTGGTTATAATGCGTGGCGGAGGGTCGCTTGAATCTCTTTTGGCGTTTAATAACGAGGAACTAGTTAGAGAAATAAGAAATTTTCCAATACCAGTTATTGCCGCAATAGGCCATGATAAAGATATTCCGCTTATGTCGCTTGCGGCTGACGCAATGACTTCTACCCCAACCGCGGCAGCTAACCTTTTAAACGAATCATGGGAAAAAGCGCAATTCAAAGTAGAGAAATACGAAAGAAGTATTTTAAATTCATATAGTAATAGTTTATTTAAAGCTAATAATCTTTTAGATAAATTTATCTATAGGGTTAAAGAAGAATTTGATGTAATTCTATATAAGTATAAAGAAGCAGAAAATAGATTAAAGTTTTTTCTTTCAAGAATTGAACAGGTTTTAATTTTACAAGAAAAAAATATTATTGATTATTCAAAATCAATACAGAGAAATTTTATTTCTATGATTGGAGATGCCAAATATGAAATTAAAAACATAGAGAAGGCCATTAGTTCATATAATCCAGAGAGACAGCTTAAATTGGGTTATAGTATTGCGAGACATAATGGAAAACTTATTAAAAGCGTAAAGAACGTTAATATAGGAGAGGATATTGATGTTCAGGTTTCTGACGGATCAATTCAATCAAAAATTATAAATAAATAATAAAAATTTCCATAAACAAAGCCGTAAGGTTTTGGTTGGGGAATACAAAAAATATGGACGAAAAAAACAAAAATAAAAAACAAGATTTTACGAATGACCTTAAAAAACTTTCGCAGATAAGCGAATGGTTTGAGCAACAAGAAGAACTTGATGTTGAAGATGGTCTAAAAAAAGTTAGAGAAGCGGCTGAATTGATAAAAAAGACAAAACAAAGGCTCCAAGAGATAGAAAATGAATTTCAAGAAATTAAAAAAGAGATTGCTGTTGAAGAAGGAGAAAATGATGTTCCTATGGAAGAAGGCGCGGAAATGTTTAAATAAAACAAGAGCTGAAAAATTTTGCTAAAACCGGACATAAGCTTAATTTTTATAAATATATTCTTTTGACAAAAAAGAATATATATGCTATTTTAAGAGAGTTTAACGCGGTTTAGCGAGAGGAGATGAAATCGCGCTAATTAATGTTTATTGCTTAAAACGATTATAATCTCCTTAGATTGTCAAGGGGATTTTTTGTTGGATTAAATTTTATAATCTGGCGACATAAATATGGAAATTAGAAATATAGCCATTATTGCCCATGTTGATCATGGCAAAACAAAACTAACAGACGCGATTTTACAGCAAACAGGATTTGCTGATAGCAATGTAAGTATGGATTCAAACACGCTCGAAAAGGAGCGAGGCATTACGATTTATTCAAAAAATGCCGCAGTATTTTATAAAAATACTAAAATTAATATTGTGGACACTCCCGGACATGCTGATTTTGGCTCTGAAGTAGAAAGAGTTTTGCGTTCTATTGATTCAGTTTTGCTGGTAGTTGATGCGCAAGAAGGACCAATGCCTCAAACTCGTTTTGTTTTAAAAAAATCTTTAGAGCTTGGATTGCGGCCTATAGTTGTGATTAATAAGATTGATAAATCCGCGGCTGACCCTAGTCGCGCGTATGATAAAGTTTTTGAATTATTTGTAGAGCTTGGGGCAACCGAACAACAGCTTGATTTTCCAGTAGTTTACGCGATTGCGCGCGCTGGAATTGCGAAGTTAAACCTTAACGACGAATCTAAAGATATTACTCCTGTCTTGGACACGATTTTAAGATATGTTCCAAAAGCTTCAAAAGACGAGGCTAAGCCTTTTTACGCCCAACCTTTTAATTTAGCGTATGATGATTTTTTGGGTCGGCTTGCGGTTGCGCGCGTATATACTGGCAGTATTAATGTTGGGGATACAATATGCGTTAAAAAACATTCCGGGAAAGTTGCAAATTATAAAATAGTAAAACTTTTTACTTTTGAGGGAATTGAGAGAAAGGATGTCCAGACCATAGAAGCTGGAGATATTGCTATGATCGCCGGGCTTCCAGATGTCTATATCGGGGATACATTAGCAGAGTCAGCGGATCAAAAATTGCTTGAAAGTATTTTAGTAGACGAACCTACTATTGAACTTACATTTTTGGTAAATGATTCTCCGTTTGCTGGCCGCGAAGGTAAATTTGTAACGAGTCGGCAACTCCGTGAACGTTTAGAGAAAGAGCTTGAAGTAAATGTGGGCCTAAAGATAGATTTTGACACGCAATCGTCTGAACGATTTATTGTCTACGGAAGAGGGGAACTGCATATTGCTGTTTTGATTGAAAATATGCGCAGAGAGGGATATGAACTTCAAGTTTCTCGTCCTCAAGTGATTATCAAAAAAATTGATGGCAAGGATTACGAGCCATTTGAGGAAATTATTGTAGATGTTCCAAAAGAATCTCAAGGAACAATTATCAGCAAATTGAGCGCGCGGGGAGCGCAATTAATCCATTTGGAATTTAAAGAAAATCGTATTTTACTTCAATTTGAAGGACCAAGCCGCGGTTTATTTGGATATCGGAATCAATTTGTGATAGACACAAAAGGTGAAGGAATTTTAGCGAGCCGTTTTCTTGAGTATCGTCCGTATGCCGGCGCAATAACGCATAGAAAAGTAGGCTCAATGATATCTGGAACAAGTGGTAAGACTTTGGCTTACGCTTTAGACAATCTACAAACCAGAGGAGCTTTATATATTAAAGAAAACACTGAAGTCTACGAAGGGATGGTGATTGGCAATACGACCAAAGGAGAACAACTGACAGTAAATCCAACCAAAGGAAAGCATCTTACTAATATGAGATCTTCTTCTTCCGACGAAGCGATTAATCTTACGACCCCCCAAGCTATAACTATTGAAACTGGTTTGGAAATAATGGACAAAGACGAATATTTAGAAATAACGCCTCAAAGCATAAGGTTGCGAAAAAAACATCTTAGCGCGATAGCGCGCGCGAAGATAAGGAGAGAAGACAAATAAAAATTTTGAATTTTTACTTTTGATAGTAAAAAGTCGTCTCGCTCGTATTTTTTGTTATAATAAAACTGTGTCGAGAAATAAAAAAATTCACTGGTTAATTTTCCTCGAAGCCGTTAGCGTTTTCGGGGGTGGCAACTAATCATTGGTTTTCAAAAAATATGACAGGCAAAAAAAAGGAAGATTCTAAAAAATACTGGTCAAATAAAGTAACTCAAGAAAGTGATGCTCTTGATTTAGAATCAGGTGTTTTTACTTTTAAAAACCCGCGCGAGATTGCTTTGTCGCTTCAAAAATCGGCAGAACAAAGCCAACGGCGTAAAGCGGCTCCTTTTCAATCAGCCCTGTCTATGCTTAATTTTTACATTAACCGCGCGGGTAAAAATTTAGATAAAGACCAAAAAAAGATTTTAGAGAAAGCTAAGGACGAATTGCGCAAAGTTTTTAATAAAAAATAATTAGCAAAATAAAGCGATAGACAAGAAACTAAAATTAATATTTGGAGCATTAACATTTACTGCTATTTTAATTCTACTTCAGATGACAGTTGTGAATGAACTCTTAAGGAGAAAATTTAGATTTAGTTTGACATTGTTATTGGGTAGATTATAATAAAATTATATGAATCAAGACTTCAGCGAATTAATTAAATATCTAGATATAAAATTTACAAAGATTGACGAAAGGTTTACAAATATTGACGAAAGGTTCCTTGATATTGGAAAAATACTTGTTGAATTTAACGGGAGGTTTACAAAGATTGACGAAAGATTAGAAAAAAAGGCAGATAAATCTGATGTAAATAATTTAACCAACGCGATTGATGCTTATGCTCAGAAAGCAGATACATATTTCCAGGAGATGGCTGTGTTTTCTCATAAAGTTGACAAAAATGAAAAATAGATAAAGTAGCTTCCCGAAAAACTTGGAGTTAAGCTTGAATATTAATTTAAAATTAAAGTCGGGTATTAAAAATAAAAATTAAAAGATATTAAAATATGAACAATAAAGACATCAATAATTTAAGAGCAGACTTAGTTGGCGAGTTGGAGGCGATTAATCAATACCAAGAGCATATAGACGCAGCAGACGACGAAGAAATAAAAAAAGTTTTAACGCATATTATGGATGACGAAAAAGAGCATGTGGCTGAAATTACAAAAGTTTTAAGAAAAATAGACGCGACCCAGGAAGAGAAATTTCAAAAAGAAGAACTTTAGATTTTACGGAGCGATTGCGTAGGACTCAAAACCGCCTTTATTATCGGCGGTTTTTTTTATCCTTAAATTAATTAGTGTTTAGCGATTACTGACAAATAGTCACTGATAAACGACTGCTGATCGCTGATAAAATTCCGCGGCGTAAAAGCGAAACTTAAATTTTTAGAAGAATTGTCACTAAGAAGCTCTGCAGAGTTATTAAATTAAATCGAGAAAGGTAAATTAAAAATTGAGACATTAAAATAATTGTGTTAAAATATAATAAATGGAAAGGTCGAAAATTTATGTTAATTTTCATTATTTTATTTATTTAAGCGATTAAATTTTCTAAATTTATGGACGAAGAAAAACCCAAAACAACTGATTCGGCTCAAAAAGATAATCCTAATCAAGCTAAGGAAAGAGATTTGACAGCAGCTTTAAGTTACATTGGCATTCTCTTTATAATTCCATTGCTTGTTTCCAAGAATAATGATTTTGTTAAATTTCATGTTAAACAAGGATTGGTTCTATTTATTGCCGAAATGTTAACGACCGCGATTGCTTGGATTCCTATTTTGGGATGGTTTGTGGCCTTTGTGGCATGGATTGTTTGGATTATATTGGCTATCACAGGAATTATGAATGTATTGAATTTAAAACAAATTTCTCTTCCCCTTATTGGTGAATTCGCTAAAAATTTCAAATTTTAAAAATTTTAAATTTTATTATTAAAAATTTTTACGATAATTCTACTAATAAAATTTTGATTCGCGCTGTTGACAAAATAAAATTAGAGGTGTATCATTTAAAGCAATCCAGTTCTCTATGTTTGTTGAATACTATAGAAATTAGTTAATCGTGAGAACGAGTAACTTGTTTTTTTATTTATTTGGCAAAAATAGAAACAGGGTCGTGCTTCCTAAGTCTTACATTAAAATTTTTACTCCTCGAATTTTTATTTCTAAAAAAACGAAGTGTTTAGTGCTAAGAAGGTTAGAAGTAGGTCGTTAAAATAATTGAAAAAACAAAAGAAGAAAATGGAAACCAAACTTTATGTAGGTAGTCTTTCTTACGATACAACCGAAGATTCTTTAAAAGATTTCTTCGCAGGCGCTGGTACAGTTAATTCAGCCAGCGTAATCATAGATAGATTTTCCGGTAAATCAAAAGGATTTGGCTTTGTAGAAATGTCTTCTGAAGAAGAAGCCAAAAAAGCCATTGAAATGTTTAACGGAAAAGAATTAGATGGCAGAACTATTATCGTAGACGAAGCTAAACCAATGAAAAAAAGAACTTTTTAAATATTTTAGTATATTTATAAACAAAGTTTTTAGCAAAAGCCCTTTCAGGGCTTTTTGCTTTTTAACTTTTATTGAGATAGAATAACAAGGGAGTTAATAAAATTTTTAGCTATGTCTTCTATTTACATTGTTGCAACCCCTATAGGAAACTTAAAAGATATTACGCTTCGTTCTTTGGAAATTTTGAAAAAAGTTGATTTAATTTTATGCGAAGACACGAGAACGAGTAAAAAATTACTTGCTAGCTATGGGATTAAGACGCCTGTTATGAGTTATCATCAGCATAGTCAGCTTAATAAAATAGAATTTATTTTAAACGCATTAAAACAAGGTAAGAACTTGGCTTTGGTTTCTGACGCAGGAACTCCGGGAATCTCTGACCCGGGCAATGAATTAATTGACAAAATCATAAAAGAAGATACAACAAGGATTGTGAAAATTTCTCCGATTCCAGGCGTGTCAGCGTTAAGCGCGGCTGCCAGTATCTGCGGATTTCCAATGGATAGGTTTACTTTTATGGGTTTTCCTCCGGCAAAAAAGAAAAGACAGAAATTTTTTGAACAAATTGCTGTTTCGAAATATCCTGTAATTTTTTATGAATCTCCTTATAGAATTTTAAAAACATTAGAACAATTAGGAACTGTTATAAATGATAATTCTAAAGAGAACAATCCTGATTCGTCTTATTCGCAAGCGTTTACGCAAATTGTGGTTTGCAGGGAATTAACTAAAAAATTTGAAACAATTTATAGGGGAGACATCAACGAAGTAATTAAAGAGCTTAAGCAGAAAAAACCAAAAGGTGAATTCGCGGTTGTTGTTAGGCGTTAATTAAAAGATGGCTTTAAATTAAGATTTTTAAATAATAAAAACTTAAATTTTGTTTTTTTAAGGCAAAAACGACTTTTATTTTAAAGCAGAGTCAGTTATAATGGATTTAAATGAAGTATGTCTTCTTTTTATGTTGTAAAATTTAATGGAGAGAAAGAACCTTTTTCTTTTAGTAAAGTTTATAGATCCGCAACGCGAGTCGGGGCTTCAAAAAAACTTGCGCGCGAAATTGCTAAAACTGTTACAAGAGAAGCGTATCAAGGAATAAAAACAGCGGAAATTTTTAAAAAAGTAAAGACATTATTAAAAAAAGAGAGTAAAAAGGTTTCGTTAAAATTCAGCCTTAAAAACGCGATGAGAAAATTGGGTCCAACTGGTTTTCCCTTTGAAAAATATATTGCTGAAATTTTCTCCAAAAATAATTTTAGAATAAAATTAAATCAAAACATTAAAGGTTTTTGTTGTAAATACGAAATAGATTTTTTAGCAGAAAAAGAAGATTTATTATATATCGCTGAATGTAAATACAAAAATCTTTTTAATGGAAAAGTTCATTCAAATGTTGTTTTAGCAAATTACGCGCGTTTTTTAGACATTAAGAAAGAAAATTTTTTAAAAAATAGAAAATCCAAAAATTTAAAAATTAAGAACTTAATTGCAACCAATTCTAAATTTACAAGCAAAAGCTTGGAATATTCTAAGTGCGTGGGAATTGAGCTCTTGGGATGGAATTATCCCGCTAAAATGGGATTAGAAAAAATAATAGACGAGAATGGATTTTATCCAATCACTATTTTACCTTCTTTAAGTAGTCGCAACGCCGCGATTTTTGCTTCAAAAAAAATGATGTTTGCTCAAGATGTTTTAGAAATTAATGTTTCAAGTTTCGCGCGCGCAACAGGCATTTCAAAAAAAGTTTTAGAAAAATTAAAAGAAGAAGCTAAAATTTTAAAAAATGTTTAAACTTCTAAACGTTTAAATTTTTATATACTTAGAGTTATGATTAATTATTTTAAAAAAACAATCAAAGACAAAAAGATTCGCGCTATTTCTGGTATGGAAATAGGTTCTTGGATTAATGTTGTCGATCCTTCCGAAAAAGAAATAGAGCATTTGGCAAGAAAGTTTAATTTAGACAAAAGAAACTTAGAATCGGGATTAGACCAAAACGAAATTCCACATCTTGATTTTGTTAACGACAATATCTATTTTTTTGCTAAAAACGCTTTACGCAAAACAAAGAAAGAAATAGAAACATACTTGATAGTAATAACTAAAAACTTTATTTTGACTTTGTCAAAAACAGAACCTTGTTTTTTAGAAGATATTTTAAACGGAACAGTAGGATTTATTACAACTCAAAAATTAAAATGCTTGATTAATCTTTTTTCTTTAACTAATGGCAGTTTTGAATATCTGACAAACGATGTTGTTAGAATGGTTCAGGTTCAAAAAAAATCATTTATAGACTTGGAAGAGAAGCAGCTTAATGTTTTGCTTAGGCAGGAAGATTTGTTAAACAATCTTGTTTCAACTTATTATTATATGAATCGGCTTTACGAAAAAACAGTTCGTAAAATAAAATTTTTTGAACAAGATAAAGAAATTTTAGAAGACCTTATGGTGGAATCAATGCAGGGGCTTAATCTATGCAAATCTTCTTTAACAGGCATTTCTAATATAAGAAGCTATTATGTTATTTTTTTATCAAACAAGTTAAATAAAATTCTTACAATTTTGACTGTTTTTACCGTTATGATAAGCATTCCAGCCGCGATTTCAGGGCTTTACGGAATGAATGTTTTACTGCCTTATTCAGAGAGCCATTCTATCTTTTATTATTTGATTATGGTCATTGTGGCAGTCTGGATAGGTTTTATATTTTTTCTTAAAAAGAAAAAAATTATTTAATTACCCATCTTAATGTTTTTAAAATCAATAGAAATGATTAATTTAAAAGAAATAAAAAAACATCCTGAAATATCAAAATTTATTGAGCAAACCGAAGCCACTTTAGCGGCTCTTTCATATACAGACCATGGTTTTCGCCATTGTGATTTAGTTGCCGAGAGAGCTCGCGTTATTGCCAAGGCGATTGGATTAAGCAAAAGAGAAGAAGAATTGGCAGCGATTGCGGGTTATTGTCATGATATGGCTAATTTTTTGAGCAGAACTTATCATAGTTATTTTGGTTCCTTGCTTTTTCACCAAGTTTTTAAAGAGGAATTCAGTCCAAGGGAATTAGTAATAATAATGCAAGCAATTTCTAATCATGATAAAGGGATTGAAGATATGAGTTTTGCTAATCCTATTTCAGCAATAGTTGTTTTGGCAGACAAGTCAGATGTGCAGCGTTCAAGAGTAATCGTTAAAAAACTAAAAGAAATAGAGCTAGATATCCATGATCGGGTAAATTATGCCACAACAATGAGTAGTTTGCGAACCGATAAGAATAAAAAGAAAATTGTCTTAACATTAAAAATTGATACTAATTTTGTTCCAATTATGGAGTATTTTGAAATTTTTACAGATAGAATGGTTTTTTGCCGCAGGGCTGCCGAAAATTTAGGCTATAGTTTTGGGTTGGTAATTAATAAATTTAAATTATTATAAGAAACATATAAAAACATAAATATAAAAAATATGAAAATTTGCATTACAAGCAATGGACCTAATTTAGATTCTTTAGTTGATTTTCGTTTCGGAAGGAGCCTTTATTTTGTTTTCGCGGAAAGTGAAAAAAAGAAGAAAATTAAATCTATTCAAAACAGTGGGACCAAAGCCATAAGAGGAGCTGGAATTCAAGCCGCTCAAATTGCGTCTGACGAAGGAGCAGAAGTAATTATTACGGGCAACATAGGGCCTAAGGCGTTTGATGTTTTAAATAATGCCGGTATTAGGGTTTTTCAAACAATTAATGGTTTAAAGATAAAAGAAGCTTTATCGGCTTTTGAGAAAGGGGAGCTTCAAGAGATTAAACAAATTTCTGGAGAGATTTATGGCAGAGGCGGCGGTATGGGCAGAGGCGGCGGTATGGGCAGAGGGAATTAAGGCTTAAAAAATAGAATAAAAATGGAATTATGTTTTGTAACTGAAGACAAGATATGTCTAAAATATTTAGAATAGGCCAAAGAACGACAATTATAGCGGGATTAGCAACAGTTTTATTTGCTTTATCCAAGGGAATAGTTGGATTGCTTTCTGGTAGCTTGGTTCTAATCGCGGATGCCATTCATAGCGCTGCTGATTCCATTTCTACTTTTGTGGCTTGGCTTGGGCTTAGGGTTGCGAACAAAAAACCAAACGCTAAATTTCAATATGGTTATTTTAAAGCAGAAAGCATAGCGTCTTTTTTGATTTCTATTCTTATATTCTTCGCGGGTTTTGTGATTATTAGCGAAAGCGTTAATAAAATTTTTACCGAATATGATTTAAACATTCCCTTGATAGCAATTAGCGTAGCTCTTTTGGATGGGATAGTAATGTTTTTTATTGGTACCTATGAAATGAAAGTCGGGGAGAAAATTAATTCTCAAAGTTTAATTGCCGATGGAAAGGAATCAAGAATACATTTACTCTCTTCTTCTGTTGTTTTAATCGGATTATTCTCAAGTTGGCTAAAAATTCCTTATTTGGAAGGCGGGGCAGGTATTTTAATTTCATTTTTTATTTTCCAAACAGCTTTTAAGTTTGCTAAAGATTCTATATTCGCCTTAATGGATGTTTCGCCCGACAAAGAAGTAGAAAATAAAATAAGAAAAATTTTAGAAAATATTTCCGAGATTAGGGGTTTTGAGAATTTGAAACTAAGAAAAGCAGGTCCTTTTATATTAGGCGAAGTTAAGGTTAAGATTGGAAAAACAGCAAATGTTAAAAAAGTTTCCGAAATTTCTTATTTAATAGAAAACAAAGTTAAAAATAAAATTAAAGCAGTAGATTCTTTTTTGGTTTCTGTTTCTGTTGATAGCCCAGAAAAACAAAAAATCTGTATTCCCGTAGAAACAAAGGAGGGAATTGATTCTAAGGTTTCAAATTATTTTAGTCGCGCAAAGTATTTTATTTTTATAAGCACGGAGAAAAAAGAAATTATAAATTTTTATATTAAACAAAACCCGTTTAGAGAAAAAAAGGAAAGGATTGGGCTGACGATTTGTGAATTTATTATTAAAGAAGGTGTAACTGCTGTAATTGGGTCAGAAATTGGCCCGATTGCTTTGAATGCTTTTGAAAAAAACATAGTTAGTGTTTATATTATTAAAAAAGGTAAAGTTGCGCGAGAAGCTGTTCAAAAATTTTTAGAAAACAAAATAAAAGTTTTAACACAACCAACCAAAACAAGGGTTTAGGTAAGCATTGATCAATAATAACTGATAACCGATCACTGATAGATGATAATTGATCAGCTATCGCTTGATTAATGGCAATTGTATTTATATGAAAAAAATCGCTATCACAGGAGGCAAGGGCGGAGTTGGAAAAAGTTTTATTTCAATTCTGTTGGCGCTTGAAATGATTGAAAAGGGGCAAAAAGTTGTTTTAACCGATTGCGATGTTGAATGTCCAAACGATTATTTGCTCTTAAACGCAAAACTGAAAAAAAGCGCGCGAAATACATATTCTGAATTTCCGAAACTAAACAAGAAAAAATGCAAACAATGCGGATTGTGCGCAAAGACCTGCAGACAAAACGCTATCTTCCAACCCCAGAAAGGATTTCCTGTTTTTATTAGAGATTTGTGTTCTGGATGCGGAGCTTGTTCAATAGTTTGTCCTTACAAAGCAATTGATACAGTAAAAGAAAAAACAGGAGAAATTTATCAAAATAAATTAAAGTACAAATCGCAATTTTTTTATTTAATCACAGGATTGGCTAAGCCGGGATTAGAAGAAACGGGTCCTGTTGTTGACGAAACTAAAAAGTTTGCTTTAGATTTTGCGCAGAAAATTCAAGCAGACTATATCTTATTTGACACTGCGGCAGGAACTCATTGTCCTGTTATTTCGGCTCTATTAAATGTTGATTTTGCTTATTGCGTAACTGAACCGACCCCAATGGGGGCTTATGATTTAAAGTTAATTTTAGAATTATGCCAGAAACTAAAAATTCCAGCCAAGATAATTTTAAATCAATCAAATTTAGGCAACAAGAGAAAAGTTGAAGAAATTGCAAAAAAGTTTAAAATAAAAATAAAAAGAGAAATTCCTTATTTTGAAGAAATAGTAAGTTCGTATTCAAAAGGAGAATTATTATCATTAGAACGCGAAAAAATTTTTAAAAGTACAAATATTTTATGAACAAAGAATATTCAATTTTAATTGGAGGAAAGGCAGGGCAAGGTTCGCGTAAAGCTGGTTTTATTATTGCTAAATTATTTTCTGAATACGGTTACCGTATTTTTATCTATGACGATTACCAATCTCTTGTTAAGGGTGGCCATAATTTTTCTAACATTAGGGCGTCTCAAGAAAAAATTTTAACGCATTGCGAAAAAATTGATTTTTTAATAGCTTTGGACGAAAACACAGTTCAAGAACATCAAAAAAAATTAAAAAAAGGAGGAATAATTGTTTGTAATAGCGTTAAAGATTTTTCAAATTTAAAAAACAAAAAGGGCATACCAGCCCAGAAAATTATCAAAGAATTAGAAGGCGCGCCTATAATGGAAAATATTGCCTTAGTTGCTGGGTTCGCGAAAATTATTGGAATTGAATGGAAAATTTTCCAAAAAGTTCTAAAAGAAGAACTTAAAAAGTTTCAAGATTTAAACCTTAAAATAGCTAAAGTAATTTTTGAAAAGACTCAAAATGATTTTAAAATTGAAAAGTTAAAACAAAAAACTCTTCCTTTGATAAACGGAAACCAAGCTGTTGTCTTGGGAGCCGTTAAAGCGGGCCTTAATCTTTATATTGCTTATCCAATGACGCCTGCTTCCGGTGTTTTGCATTATTTAGCTAAAAACGAGGAAAGCTTTGGCGTTAATGTCGCGCATTTAGAGAATGAAATAGCTGTTGCTAATGCGGCGATTGGTTCTGCTTGTTCGGGTGCAAGAACAATGGTAGGAACTTCAGGGGGAGGATTTGCTTTAATGACAGAAGCGTTGAGCTTAGCCGCGCAAAACGAAACCGCGTTTGTAATTGTTGAAAGCCAAAGGATGTCGCCTGCGACCGGCGTGCCTACCTATACAGCTCAAGGAGATTTACTTTTTGTTTTGACTGCCGGACATGGAGATATTTTAAAATTTGTAATTGCTCCAGGTGATGCCGAAGAAGCATTTTTATGGTCAGGTAAAATTTTGAATTTATCTTGGAAATACCAAACACCTGCGGTTTTATTAATAGACAAAGAAATTTCCGAAAGCACTTTCAGTTTTGATAAAAGTGTTTTGAGCAAAGTTAAAGAAGAAAAACCCTTGTTATGGAACAAAAAACAAAAAGAATATAAAAGATACGCAATTACAAAGAATGGAATTTCTCCCATTGCGTTCATAGGGGATAAAAATGCGATTGTAAAAATAAACAGCTATGAGCATGATGAGTTTGGAATTACGGTAGACGATAGCTTTAATATAGAAGAAATGCAGAATAAACGGTTAAGAAAATTCAAAGAGATGAAGAAAGAAGTTGAAAAATTAAAAGCGGTTAATGTTTTTGGAAACAAAAAATCCAAAAAAGCGATTATTGTTTGGGGTTCAACCAAAGGGCCTGCGCAGGAAATCGCGGAAAAATTAGATATTAGAATGATTCAACCTGTTGTTATCCAGCCCTTTCCAGAGAAGCAAATGAAAGCAGCTTTGCGAGGAGTTGAAAAATTGATTTTATTTGAGACAAATGCGCTTGGCCAAATGGAAAAAGTGTTGAATTGTTACGGTATAAAAGTAAATAAGAAAATTTTAAAATACGATGCTCGGCCATTCTTGCCAAAGGATATAGAGCAAGGGATTAAATAATCGCTGACCACTAATCAATTATCAATAATTTTTAATAATTATGAAATTAGATACTTATTCTAAAAATACTTGGTGCCCGGGGTGTGGAAACTTTGGCATTTTAAACGCTTTTAAAAAAGCAATGCTTTCTTTGGAAAAGAAGGGAATAAAAAAAGACAAAATAGCCATAGTGGGTGGAATTGGCTGCAGCTCTAAAATTGTTGATTATTTAAATTTAAATAGTTTTTGTTCTTTGCATGGAAGGCCGATTGCCTCGGCGCAAGGAATAAAATTAGGCAACCCAGAACTTAAGGTTATAGTTTTTATGGGCGATGGGGGGTGTTATAACGAAGGCATTTCCCATTTAATTCATGCTGCTAAAAGAAATACCGATATGACAGTTTTGGTTCATGACAATAGAAGTTTTGCTTTAACGACAGGTCAGTTTACGGCTACTTCGCCCCAAGGATTTAAAGGCGCTTCGGCTCCGCAAGGCAGTCTTGAAGAACCATTTAATCCGCTTAAGCTTATGTTGGCATCTAACGCGAGTTTTATTGCCAGAGGATATTCTGCCAGAGAAGAGCATCTTAAAAATCTTATTATAGAAGGGATTGAACAGAATGGTTTTTCTTTTATTGATGTTCTGCAACCGTGCGTTACATTTTTTAATACTTATGAGTTTTATAATCAAAGGGTTTACGAAATGGAAAACAGCCAATTAGATTCAAAAGAGAGAGCTCTCCAAAAGATTGAAGAATGGGAATATCAAGCAGATGGCTCTAAAATACCGCTTGGCGTCTTTTATAAACAGAAAAAAAATGTCTTTGAGACAGAGTTTTATAAAAAAGCAGAAAATTATAAATTGAAAAAGGTCGTAGATTTTATCTAAGATAATCTAAGCAATAATTATGAAAGTTTTAAAATTTGGAGCTTCTTGGTGCCAAGGATGCAAAACAATGGTCCCGCGTTGGGAAGAGATTGAGCAAGAAAACCCTTGGCTTGAAACAGAGATGATCAAGATTGACGATCATCCAGAGGCGGTTAACGACTATAAGATTTTAGGTTTGCCCACTTTCGTTTTTCTAAACAAACAAGGGGAAGAAATTAAACGGTTCTCTGGAATAGTTGAAAAAGATGTTTTAGTTCAAGCGATTTTAGAAAACAAAGACCAATAATCACCCTGGAGCTGTTAACGGCTTAGGGGATTACTAATCAATAATCACTAATTACTAATTGTTGATAAATAATTAATAATCAATGATTATTGACTGATAATCATTAAAAAGCGATGGTCTGATTTCTTTAAATATGAAAAATAAAATAATTTTAATTTTATTTTCTTTTTTTGTTTTAAGCTTGTTTTTTATTCCAAATTTTACTAAAGCTGAAGAAAACAGCTTTTGTTCGGTTTATTTTACCTTTATCGGATGTCCAAATTGCGCTTATACAGACCCTGTGGTCTTGTCGCAGTGGACAGCGCAATATCCCAATCTTGCGGTTATTGAATATACTTGGAAATATGGCGATTGGCAGGATCCAAATTCAATTTTTTTTGGAGAATACTCCGAAAAATATAAGACCCAACCATCTGTGCCGCAATTAGTTGTTGGTCAGAATAACGTTAGACTGGGGAGAATAGAAGTTCCAAAGACTGAAGAACAAATCAAGAACGCGCGAGCTAATCCTTGTCTTTTGCTTGAAGGCGCGGCTTATTTTGAAAGTATTGATTTAAATAAATTATCTGCCAATCCCAAAATTTGGGCAAATGAAAGAATTTTAATCAAAAAAGGAAACAATCAATGGATTTTCCAATGGAATGGTCCTGCCTTAGTAGCAGACCTTGAAGGAGAAGAAGAAATTAACAATGAATTGGCCAAAGAATTGCTTTTTACGGACGAAAAAAATATTCTTGAGATAATTAAGGGCAAAAATTTTGAAAGAATTAATCCTGAAAGAGCTTTATTCTCTGGAAGCGCTTTTCCTGAAAATCCTGATTTTGAAAGTTATGTTGATTTTGAAAACGCAATTAAAATAACTCTTTCCGCGAGTTCAATAGAGCCTAATTTCGTTAACGGGAACCAATCCGAAAAAGAGATAAATAAGATTATTAGTCTGCCTTTTGTCGGAGACATAGAAATTAAAAAACTTTCTCTGCCTGTTTTTACTTTTTTGGTCGCTTTGGCGGACGGATTTAATCCTTGCGCTTTTTTTATTTTAACTTTTTTATTAGCCTCTCTTTTCGGGTTAACAGGGGCAAGGAAAAAAATTATTTTAGTTGGAATTATTTTTATTTTCTTTTCCGCTCTTTTTTATTTTTTGTTTATGGCGTTATTGTTTAATGTTTTTCAGTTGGGCAGAGGAATAGTAATTCTAACATTAAGCGCTGGTTCTTTAGCTATTCTGACAGGGTTAATAAACATTAAAGACTATTTCTTTTTCCAAAAGGGCGTTTCGTTGACATTAACAAAGAAAGGAAAATTAAAATTTTTTGAAAGAGTAAAAAGATTAAATTTGGCAAAATCAAATTTAGTTTTAATAGCAACAGCCAGTTTAATAGCTGCTACTGTTAATTTGTATGAGCTTTTGTGCACTTTCGGTTTTCCAATGGTCTACACGGGATTTTTGACAGGACAAAAATTATCTGCGTTGCAATATTATTCTTATTTAGGTCTTTATAGCGCTATATATATAGCACCTTTGGCAACCATAGTTTTAATCTTTGCTTTAACTTTAGGTAAGAAAAATTTCAACCGAGTTTGGGTCAGGAGGCTAAAACTAATGTCTGGCATTATGGTCTTATTTTTGGGCGCAATTCTAATTTTCAAGCCAAGTTTATTGGAAAATATTTTAGCGGTTTTCGCGACTTTGTTTTTAGCCGTGGCTATTTCCGCGATAGTTATTTTTATTAGCAGAAAACATATTAATGAACAATGAACAGTGAACAGCGAACAATGGGAGGCAGAAAAATAACGAGTAGAAAACAACGAGCAAGAAGCGAAACCGTATAATCAATAATCAGTAATCAATGAACAGTTATATGCAAAAAGAAGAAAGAGAAAAACAGCTTAAAAAAATTAAAGACCAAGTCATAGCTTGCGTAAAATGTCCTCTTTACGAGAGACGGATTAAAAATAAATTTTATCCTGTTATCGGGGAAGGCAACCATCAAGCCAAAATTATTTTTGTTGGAGAAGCGCCGGGTTTGCAAGAAGCAAAAACAGGGCGTCCGTTCTGCGGAGCGTCTGGAAAAATTTTAGACCAATTGCTTGAATCGGTAGGCATAAAAAGGCAAGATGTTTATATCACGAACATTTTAAAAGACAGACCGCCTGACAATCGCGACCCTGAAGAAACAGAAATTAAAGCCTGTTTCCCTTATCTGGAAAAACAAATTGAAATTATCAAGCCCAAAATTATTTGTCTTTTAGGCAGGCATTCAATGCAAACTTTGTTAAGAAAATATGGGCTTGAAAAAGAGATTCAGGGGATTAGTAAAATTCACGGAAAAATGTTTAGAGCTAAAACAAACTTTGGGGAAATAAAAATTATTCCGCTTTTTCATCCAGCTGTCGCGGTTTATAATCCAAACATGAAAGCCGAACTAAAAAAAGATTTTCAAATCCTGACAAAATTTAAATAAAATTAAAATAGAGTTTAGATTTAAAACAGACTATGAAGAAAATAGCGATTATAAGCGGAAAAGGAGGTGTTGGCAAATCAATGTTGGCTTCGTCTTTGGCAATTTTATTCGCGCGAGATAAACGCGAAATTGTTGCTGTTGATTGCGATGTTGACGCTCCCAACTTGGCTGTTTGGCTTAATGAAATTGATAATTGGCAAACAAGAAAAAAAATTAAAGTTTCTGAAAAACCTTTGATTGACAATAGTAAAATAAACAGCCAACAAGCGCAAAAATGCGCGTCGCAATGTAAATTTAATGCCTTAAAAATAGAAAAAAATAAATTAAAATTAAATTATTTTTTATGCGAGGGATGCGGCGCTTGCGAATTATTTTGTCCCAAAGGAGCAATTAAGATGAAAGCAGTCGCTAACGGAGAAATAAAAATTAAAAACACTAAATACGACTTTCCTTTAGTTTCGGGGCATCTTTACCCCGGAGAAACAGGTTCCGGAAAAGTAGTTTCAGAAATTAAGAAACAAGCAGAAACATTTAAAAAAGAGTTAATGCTTATTGATTCTTCTCCTGGGACAGGATGTCCTGTTATCGCGTCTGTTCAAGACGCTGATTTTGTCTTTCTCGTCACAGAACCAACCCTTTCCGGCTTATCTGACTTAAAAAGGGTTTTAAAAGTTATTGGACATTTTGGAGTTCCATGGAAACTAACAATTAATAAGTGGGACATAAACAAAAAAATGTCTGATAAGATAGAAAAATGGTCTGGCCAGAATTTTTTAGGTAAAATTTCTTATGACAAGAATATTTTTAAAGCCATTTCAGAATTAAAGCCTATAATTGAGACGTCTCTTCCGGCAAAAAACGAAATTAAGCAAATCTATTCTTCTCTACGAGTTTTTGTTGAATAAACGGATCAAGTCGCTCTTTTTCAGACCTGAAAAAGAGCAATCAAACTTACGGGGATTCGCGACTTGACCAGCAGGAAACTTGTGGAAAACTAATAAATTAAGAGAGGTTGATTAAAATTTGACCTCTTCTTTTATTAAGAGTAAAATGAAATAATATTCAATTTAAAAAGTATAAAAACAATGGAAAATAAAATCACAAAAGTTCAAAAAAGAGACGGCTCCATAAGAGATTTTAAAGAAGAAAAAATCAGAAAAGCTATCGCGAAAGCTTTTATTGCCACTGAACAAGGTAATGGCAAAGAATCTAAGAATATTGCGGACAGAGTGATTAAAATTTTAAACCATCGTTTTAAAAAAAATGAAACTCCTCAAGTAGAACAAATTCAAGATATTGTTGAAGAAGTTTTAATTTTAGAAGGTTTGGTTGAAATCGCCAAAGCTTTTATTTTATACAGAGACCAAAGAAGAAGAATAAGAGAGGTAGTGAACGTCAGCGACGAGGCAATTGAAAAAGTTGATCAATATTTAGAAAAACTTGACTGGGAGGTTAAAGAGAATGCCAATATGACTTTTTCTTTACAGGGCCTAAACCATTACGCGACTTCTTATATCGTTAAAAAATATTGGCTTAACAAGGTTTACCCGAAAGAAATTAGAGAGGCAAACGAAAACGGCGATTTCCATGTCCATAACTTAGACACACTTGGAGCTTATTGCGCGGGCTGGGATTTATACGATCTCTTGCTTAAAGGTTTTGGCGGCGTACCAGGAAAAGTGGCTGCCAAACCCGCTAAACACTTAATGGTTGCTTTGGGTCAAATGGTTAATTTTCTATACACGCTTCAAGGAGAAGTCGCGGGAGCAGTCGCTTTTTCCAATTTTGATACTCTCTTAGCGCCTTTTATTAGATATGATAATTTAGATTACAAACAAGTGAAACAAGCTTTGCAGGAATTTATGTATAACATGGCGGTTCCGACTAGGGTTGGCTTTCAAACTCCTTTTAGTAATATTACCTTAGACCTGAATCCTTCCGCTGTTTATGCTAAAGAGCCCGTAATTATCGGCGGACAGCCCCAAAAAGAGACCTATGGAGAGTTCCAAGAAGAAATGAAAATTCTTGATAAAGCTTTTTATGAAGTTATTTTAGAAGGAGACAAAGATGGTCGTCCTTTTTCTTTTCCAATTCCGACTATCAACATAACAAAAGATTTTTCATGGGACGAACCTGCTTTTAATGGTATTTTCGAAGCGTCTGCGAAGTATGGCACTAATTATTTTGCCAACTACATAAATTCAGAAATGAAGCCTTCGGATGTGCGTTCAATGTGTTGCCGATTGCGTTTAGATTTAAAAGAACTTAGTAATCGTGGAGGAGGAGGCTTATTCGGGTCAGGTAGTTTAACCGGTTCTATAGGAGTTGTTACGATAAATATGCCTAGGATAGGATATTTATCCAAAACTAAAAGAGAGCTTTTTGAAAGATTGGAAAAACTAATGGATTTAGGCAAAGAAGCTTTAGAAATCAAAAGGAAGGCAATTGAAAATTTTATTGAAAAAGGGCTTTATCCTTATTCTAAATTTTATTTGTCAGGCATTAAAAAAGCCAGAAACGCTTATTACGCTAATCACTTTTCAACGATTGGATTGGTTGGAATGAATGAATTGCTTTTAAATTTTATCCAAGAAGACATTACTTCTAAAAGAGGCATAACGCTCGCTTCTGAAATTATGGATTTTATGAGAAAAAAATTAATTAAAATCCAAGAAGAAACCGAAAATATTTATAATTTAGAAGCTACTCCGGCAGAGGCGACTGCTTACCGTTTGGCGCAAAACGATGTTAAAAAATATCCTGACATTATTACTTCTGGAACTAAAGATGTTCCTTATTACACTAATTCAAGCCAGTTGCCAGTTGGTTATACTGATGATGCTTTTGAAGCGTTGGACGCGCAAGATAGTTTGCAATGCAAATATACGGGTGGCACTGTTCACCATATTTTTTTAGGAGAGAAGATTTCTGAAATCCAAAGCGTGAAATCATTAATTAAAAAAGTTTTTGAAAATTTTCATTTACCTTACATCACGCTAACTCCAACTTTTTCTATTTGTCCGGTGCATGGTTATTTAAGCGGCGAACATTTCTATTGCCCCAAGTGTGTGGTCAAACAACCTTGCGAAGTCTATACTAGAATCGTGGGTTACCTAAGGCCTGTTTCCCAATTTAATGAGGGCAAGCAGCAAGAATTTAAAGAGAGGAAAGAGTTTAAATTAAATCTTGAAATAGGCGCTAAAAGCAAAGAAGAGACAAAAGAAAAAGTTTTGCTTTAGATATAATCATTAAGAAGATAAAAATTATTTAAGGCAGTCTCTTTGGGGGACTGCCTTAAATAATAACTAATTAATATGTATGATTATTGGCGGATTGCAAAAATTAACTTTAATTGATTATCCGGACAAGGTTGCATGCACTGTTTTTTTAGCGGGTTGTAATTTCCGTTGTCCTTTTTGTTATAGTTCGGAATTAGTTCTGCCCGAAAAAATCGCGAAACAGCCCAAAATCGCGGAAAAAGAATTTTTTAATTTTTTGGAAAATAGAAGAAGCTTATTGAATGGTTGCGTGCTTTGCGGAGGCGAACCGACGGTTAATAAAGATTTGCCTGAATTTGTGATAAGAATAAAAAAACTTGGGTATAGAGTTAAACTGGACACGAACGGTTCTAATCCAGAAATGTTAAAACAATTAATCGAAAAGAAATTGATAGATTATGTGGCAATGGACATTAAAGCGCCAAAGGAAAAATATAGCCAAGCAGCTGGCGTTGATATAGATGTTAATAAGATTCAAAAAAGTATTGATATTCTAAGAGAAAATAAAATAGACTATGAGTTTAGAAGCACAATTGTTTCAGGGGTTCAGAACAGGGAAGACATAATTCAAATGGCAAAATGGATTAAAGGGGCTAAAAAATATTATTTACAAAACTTTAGAGCAGAGAAAACGCTTAATCCTAAATTCGAAAAAGTTAAAGCAAATTCCGACGAATATCTTTCAGGGATAATAAAAGAAATTTCTCTGTTTTTTGAAGTTTGTAAGGTAAGGTAAGATACTAATTAACTATATTTGGTTATTCAATAGCCGAACGCGCTGACTATACATAGGCAAATGGACACATAAGCCCTTAATAAGGGCTTGATTTTTTATTATAAAAAAGATATGTTAAGAAACAGAATAAAATATCTTTATCTTTGGATTTGATTAAAGATTTATAATAAAATATTTTCAAAAAATATGAAAAATAAAAAAACAATTCTAATAACAATTGGGCTAATAATCATTTTAAGTTTTTTTGTTTATTATTTTTACTTTAACGCGGAAGGGTTTGATTTTAGTTTAGAAAAAGCGCAAATTGGCACTGTTGTTAAAGAAGTTTCAGAAACTGGCACAATTAGAATGTCGGAAGAAAGGAACCTTGGTTTTAAAAATACGGGTAGAATTGAGAAAATTAACGTTGAAGTAGGCGATGTTGTTAGCTTAGGTCAAATTTTAGCGAGACTTGATTCAAGCCAGCTCTATATTCAACTACAAGAAACAGAGGCTAATCTTGGGGTTGCGAACGCGAATATGGCAGACGCTCAAGTTTCTCTTGAAAAGGCAAGGCAAGATTTAAAAGATTCCGAAGATAGCGCCGCGCGAGATTTAATTAATGCTTACGAAGACGCTTTGATCTACCTAAACAATTCTTATTTAAAGATTTATGATGCCTTGAATGTCGTGAAGCTAATTCAACGTACTTATTTCTATTCTAATAACCAAGAGGGTCTTGGCGTTAAAGAAAATCTTGGCAGAATTGAAGACGGATTAACTCAAACGCAAGCTTATATTAACCAAGCGGAAGAAAAGTCTGAATACGAAGAAACAGAGATAGCTCTTGCTGGAGTTGAAAAAATACTTATGGATACAGCGAATTCTTTAGAAAAAATTCGCGACATAATTGAAGAACCTATTTACCGCGACACTGTTTCAAGCACGGATAAAACTTCTTTAGACAACCAAAGAACCTATATTATTTCTGCTTATACTAATATCGTTGATATTCAGCAAACAATCGCGACAACAAAAATAACTAACAGAATAAACGCTAATACCGCGAAAGCTAATATTTTCGCCCTAGAGACAAAATTAGCTGAAAATGGCTTTTACCGAGCTCAAATAAATCAAGCTGAGGCAAAAGTTTCTCTTCTCAAAAACCAAATTCAAGAATCTGTTCTGACGAGTCCGGGCAAGGGACAAATAACTAAGATAGAAAAGAAAGAAGGCGAAATAGTTAATTTAAGCGAAGTTGTCGTTTCTTTTCTGCCCGAGGAAAAACTACAAGTAAAAGTAGATATCTATGAAGAAGATATTGTTGCTGTTGATGTTGGTGATTATGTTGATATTGTTTTAGCCGCTTTTCCCGAACAAAGCTTTCAAGGGTTTGTGGCTTCAATTAAACCTTCTGAAAAATTAATTAACGGAGTTGTTTATTATGAAGTGGTTATTGATTTTGAAGATACTGTTAACCAAATCAAACCCGGTATGACCGCTGATGTTATTATTCAAACAGATATAAAGGAAAATGTTCTGACAATTTCTAAAGACGCTATAAGAAAAAATAATGGCAAGGCGACAATTATGGTTTTTAAGAGCAACAACATTGAAGAGAGAGAAGTAGAAATTGGTTTACAAGGGGATAGTTTGGCGGAAATTATTTCTGGCCTAAAAGAAGGCGAAGAAGTAGTTCTTGATTACTAATTACTGCTAAATGGTTACTGCTAAATGATTTATGCCAAAGCCTTTAATAAAATTAGAAGATATTCAAAAAACTTATAAATTAGGCAAGCTTGAACTAAATGTTTTAAGAGGAATAAACTTGGAAATAAATTCAGGCGCTTTCGTAAGCATAATGGGTCCTTCTGGCTCGGGAAAATCAACGCTGATGTATATGATCGGTTGTTTAGATGTTCCTACAAAGGGCAAGGTTTTTTTAGACGGTAAAGATGTTTCCAAATTTTCCGAAGATGAACTGGCCGGAATCAGAGGCCGTAAGATTGGTTTTGTTTTTCAGCAATTTAACTTATTGTCTAATCTGAACGCGCTTGAGAATGTGGCAATTCCAATGGTTTTTCAGGGTAGAGGCGAGGCTAAAAGAAAACAGAGAGCTGAAAACCTGCTCGTTTCTCTTGATTTAGAAAAAAGAATTTTTCATAAACCCAATGAACTTTCAGGCGGCGAACGCCAGAGAGTTGCGATTGCTAGAGCTCTGGCAAATGATCCGGAAATTATTATTGCCGATGAACCGACTGGCAACTTGGATTCAAATACGGGCAAAATGATTATGCGAGTTTTATCTGATTTACATGAAAAAGAAAATAAAACAATTGTAGTTGTTACACACGATCCTAAAATAGCTGAATACAGCGAAGAAATAATTAATATTAGAGATGGGGAAATCGCGTCAGCGGATAATAATCAGTAATCAGTTATCACTCCAAGGCTGTTAACAGCTTTGGAAATAAATGATTAATAATCAGTAACCGATTATAAGATCATGATTAAGGAATATATTAAAATAGCCATAAAAAGCTTGTTGACCAGAAAACTAAGAAGCTGGTTAACTATGATTGGTGTTGTAATTGGTATTTTTCTAATAATGTCTTTACTTTCTTTAAGTCAAGGTATTGAAAAAGCGGTTTTGCAACAGTTGAGTATGATGGGAAAAGATTTGATTATTGTTCTGCCTGGCGAGGTTACTGACATAACTACTGCTATGGGTGGCGGAATGGAATTGTCTGAAGATGATATTGAGGCGATAAAAAAAGCAGAAGGCGTTGCTGTTGTTGTGCCAATGACATACAAAGGAGAAGCAATTAGGTATGAAGGCGAGAAAAAAACAGTTTTGATAACAGGCGCGCCTTGGGAAGAAACACTGGAGATTTTAAAATCTGACGCGGGCTGGGATTTAAGCCAGGGGCGTTGGCCCATATCTGGGAAAAGAGAAATTTGCGTTGGCAGTTTAGTGCCTGAAGAAATTTTTCCCGGTATGAAAGTAGGCGATAAAGTCACTCTTAAGGGTAAGCAATTTGAGGTTACTGGATTTTTAAAGTCGTTAGGGAGCAAACAAGACGACTCTCAATTTTATCTGGATTTGGATGTTTTCCGCGAAGTTACGGGTGAGCGCACTGGAGCTAAAATCGTTATGGCTAAAATTGAATCCGGTTATACAGCTGACGAGGTTGTTGAAAATATAAAAGAAAAACTAGAAGAAAGCCGCAAGAGGATGAGGGGTCAGGGAGATCTTCCTTCTTACACCGTGCTAAGCAGTGAAAAAATGAGCGACATAGTTGGCAGTATTATGGCTATAGTGCAATTGATAGTAATTGGATTTGCTTCAATTGCGATTGTGGTAGGCGGAATTGGGATAATGAACACAATGTATACCTCGGTCCAAGAAAGAATTCGGGAAATTGGAATTATGAAAGCAGTTGGCGCCAGAAACAGAAGTATTGTCGCTATCTTTTTAGTTGAGTCGGGCATTTTTGGTTTGTTTGGAGGAATAGGTGGCGTTATCTTAGGATTAGGTTTAGCTAAAATAGTGGAGATTTATTTTCAAATTCATCCTGTTTTTCTCTTAGAAGCGTCGATTACCCCCCAGCTTATTTTATTTGGTTTAACTTTTTCGTTTTTAGTTGGCTGTATTGCCGGCTATTTGCCGGCCAAAAGCGCTTCAAAGCTTAATCCTGTTGAAGCTCTACGCTACGAATAATCGTAATTAGATACAATCTAAAATAGAATATTTCTCAAACAGACCTTGCGTACACCAACGCAAGGTCTTGACAAATTTGTAGAATATGTTATACTACGGACAATGAAAGAAAAAGCAGAAAAGATAAAAAATCAAAAACAGGATATAAGGGTATTGACAAAAATTGGATAGTATGCTATAGTGTAAACATCAAGAAAAAGAGAAATTAAAAAATTTAGAAATCCTTTGTAATCTTATAAACAAAGGTCAATGTAAGGAGAGAGACATTGTCAACATTACTTATTCGCAGGGATTATTCCCTGTATCCATAAAAGGTAATAAGTGTTGTGGCGCCCTCTTTCAAACATTGAGAGTTTCACAACATTTATTACCTTTTTTTGTTGGTAATAACGTTTAACAAGGAGATAGATTGGGAACAAAGCTTAAGTCTACTTTGTTCCCAGAAATGTCCTTGTTATCACAGAACAACAGCACATTTAAAAATTGAATATGAAGATTCTGGTTACCGTTATGGAGACTATGTATAGAGGTAGTCTTTGTAACGGTAATCAGAATTAACCCAGTTAAGGCCCGATTCCACATTGTGTGGAATGG
>CAYXZK010000008.1:0-3701 GCA_964469955.1 uncultured Candidatus Saccharibacteria bacterium
TATGTTTTTAACTCTATACCTTAAAATTTGGTGGGCGGTAATGGATTTGAACCAATGGCCTCCCCGATGTCACCGGGACGCTCTAACCAACTGAGCTAACCGCCCGAACGATTATTTGGTCGGGCGAGCAGAATCGCCCTTTTATTTGGTTATTCTATCAGAAATCTTCACGAAAATCCAGTTTTTGTATTAAATTATTCGCATTAGGTTGTCTATATCAGTGCGTTGAGTTATTGCGGTAAATCGGGGTTTGGGCGCGTAAATTTTAAAACACCTAACTAAAAAGCGCCTTATGTCTTTGTAGGGCGCTTTTTAGCTTGAAGGTTTGTGAAATTATCTGGAATAGTGCGCGTGGGTGGACTTGAACCACCGAACCTCGACTTTATAAGAGTCGCGCTCTAACCAACTGAGCTACACGCGCTCAATCATCTTATTTAATCTTTTTGACTTTTACTTTCAAAGAAAGAGGTTTGGCTTTTTGGGTTTGTTTCGGTTTTTCTTTTTCAGTTTTTTCTTTTGCTGTTTGATTATCTTTCTTTTTGTTGCCCATCAGTTTTTCAAATTCTTCTCTTTCTATTGTTTCTTTCTCTATCAGAACATTCGCAATCTTGTCAAGCAGTTTTTTCTTTTTGCCTAAAATTTTTGACGCTTCTTTTTCCGCGATTTTAATAAATTTTTCAACTTCCGCGTCAATTTTAGCGGCAACTTTTTCAGAATAATTTCTTTGCTCCGAAATTTCTTTTCCTAAAAAAACCAACTCTTCTTTCTCGCCAAAAGAAATTGGACCAAAAGAAGACATTCCGTATTCTTTAACTAACTTTCTGGCTAAAGTGGAAGCTCTTTCTAAATCGTTAGAAGCTCCGGTCGTCACTTCTTTAAATTTTAATTTTTCAGCGCAATAACCTCCAAGCAAAGTAGCTATCTCGGACAAAAAACCTGTTTTTGTTTTCATTTTAGTTTCTATGTCAGGAACTTTTAATGTATAGCCTGCCGCCCTTCCTCTAGCAATAATTGAAATTTTTCTAATCGGTTCTGTGTCTGGCAAAGAAGCAGAAACTAAAGCATGCCCAGCTTCGTGAAAAGCCGTGATTTCTTTTTCTTTTTTAGATAAAATATGGCTTTTTCTTTCAGGTCCCAACAAAACTTTTTCAATTGATTCTAAAAACTCTTCTTGGTAAATTTTGTCTTTATTTCTGCGCGCGGCTAAAAGCGCGGCTTCGTTGGCTACATTAGCTATATCGGCTCCTGAAAATCCCGGAGTTCTTTCCGCAATTTCTCTCGGATTAACATCTAACGCCAACGGCTTTCCTTTGCAATGAATCCTAAGGATGTCTTCTCTGCCATTAATATCAGGCAAATCTAAAACCACTTTTCTGTCAAATCTTCCAGGTCTTAAAAGGGCTGAATCTAAAATGTCAGGACGATTTGTCGCTCCTAAAATAATTACCTGCGATTCTCTTTCAAAGCCATCCATTTCAACTAAAATTTGATTTAGGGTTTGTTCTCTCTCGTCATGACCTCCGCCTAGACCAGCTCCTCTCTGCCTGCCAATCGCGTCAAGCTCGTCTATAAAGATTATGGAAGGAGAGGCTTTTTTGGCGGTTGAAAATAAATCTCTAACCCGGCTGCTTCCAACGCCGACAAACATTTCAATAAATTCTGATCCAGCAATAGAGAAAAAAGGCACATTTGCTTCTCCGGCAACCGCGCGCGCTAAAAGCGTTTTACCGCATCCAGCTGGTCCCATTAGCAAGACTCCTCTGGGAATACGCGCTCCCATTTTCAAATATTTTTTTGGATTTTTCAAAAAATCAACAATTTCTTCTAACTCTTCTTTGGCTTCCTGCAAATCTGATACGTCTTTAAAGGTAATCTTATCTTTAGTGTGCCCTTCGGCTCCGAAAAGCTTGGCTCTCGCTTTTGTAAAATTAAAAGCTTGCGCGGTTCCGGCTTTTGCTTGTTTTAATATAAAAAAGAAAAATAGAGCGAAAAAAAGCAAAGGCAGTCCAAAAATTAGAACAGGGCCAAGCCAAACCCAAAGACCTTCTTCGTTTTTAGTTTTTATTTCTATATTTTTTAATTTTTCTTCGTTTGCCCCTAAATTTAACAAAGAATCGGTAAGAGGCGCTTCTGTCTCTTTTCTTGATTTCGCGCTTGTGTCGTCTATATATACAATGGAAAGATTAGACCCTTCAACAACAACTTCTTTAATTTTATCGTCGTTAATGTCTTTAACTAATTGGCTTAAGGAGACGTTTTCTTCTTTTTCAGAGGGTTTTGTAAAGAGCGTAAAAATTCCAGAAATTATTACGAAAATAAGCAAAATAAAAATAAAATTTTTCACTAATTTTTTCATAAAAAATAATAAGGAGGCCGTTTTTTGACCTTACAGATTAGTTTGTTGTTGATTATTCCGCGTGGCGCGAAACCATTAATCAATTGCTATTTGTTATTGACAATTTTTAAACTCATTCTATGTTCGGAAGGATCTATTGCCAAAATTTGAAAATCATATTTTTCACCTATTTTTAGCTCTTCTTCCATATTTTTTTGAGAACCAAATTCAGAAATATGAGCCAAGCCCTGAATTTTTGAAGAGACTTGAACAAAAGCTCCGAAAGGATTAATTTTTATAACCTTTCCTTTGAAGATATCGCCTTTTTTATATTTTTTCTCAATATCTTGCCAAGGATCTTTTTTAAGAGCTTTTACGGATAGAGAAATTTTATTATTTGCTATATCAATAATTTTTGCTTTAACTTTTTGTCCAACCTCAACTACTTGAGCAGGGTCTTCAATCAATTGCCAGTCTAATTCAGAAATATGGACTAATCCCTCTAAGCTTTCTTCTTCTTTCCCTATTGGGAATTTAAGGAAAGCCCCGAAATTAACAATTCCGGTAATTTCGCCTTCAACCAATTCCCCTATTTTATATTTTTCTAAAATTTCTTTTGTCTTTTTATCTTCTTTGGCTTTTTCGGATAAAATAAGTTTTTCTTCTTTAGGGTCAAAGTCTAAAATTTTTACTTCCATTTCTTGATCTATAAATTTTTGAAGAGCCTTTAAGATTTTTTGGTTATCTCCATCTTCTACTTTTGGATAATTCGCGGCAGATAACTGCGAAACAGGGATAAAAGCCGGTATGCCAGAAACTTTTGTTAAGAGTCCGCCTTTATTCGCGCCCAATATCTTAACTTGAATGTTCTCATTCTTTTCTTTTTTAGACAAAAGCTGTTTGCGCGCGATTTCTTTATTTGCTTTGGATAAAGAAAGCTCAACATATCCTTCTTCGTCTTCTAATCCTATTATTTTCGCGGAAATTTTTGTTCCAGTCTCTAAACTTTTTAATTTTTCTTTTGACTCATAAAATTCTTTCCCAAAAATTATACCTGTGCCATGACTGCCTAAGTCTAAAAACACAGAGGATTTACCTTTGTTCACTATTACTCCTTCCACGACTTCGCCTAACCTTAAAGGTTTTGGTAAGTCGTCTTGATTTAATATTTTTTTCATTACCATTGGCATATATTATTATTGGTATCAATATATCATAGAATTTTTTCAAAGACAAGTTTTGGTTTGGCTTGCTAAACAACGTTTCGTATAAATAATAGCTTATATTGAAGATAGCTTATATTGAAGATAGCTTATATTGAAGATAGCTTATATTGAAGATAGCTTATATTGAAGATAGCTTATAT
>CAYXZK010000009.1:0-24481 GCA_964469955.1 uncultured Candidatus Saccharibacteria bacterium
TCTATCAAGGTAGTCTTTGTAACGGTAATCAGAATAACCCAGTTAAGGCCCGGTTCCGCATTGTGTGGAACGGTCGGGAGCTACACTGACTGGGTAAAATTTTTAATTGTCGCTTTTACGGCGACGAAAGGAGATACGATGGGATGTCTCTTTACTGTTGCCGTGATAGCGACAGCAGTATTGGGGGCGCTAATCCGATTTGATGTACCCGCAGGGGCACGACATAGTTGGATTAGCTGGGTTATCCTAACCCTGTCCTTGCTGACTGGTTTTTTTAGTGGTTGGCTAGGATTAGGTTGGGAACCAGCAATAGCTTTTGGGACTGTTGTTGGTTCTGCCTTAGCTGGCCTAATCTTGCGAGAGATTATGGTTGGTTTGGGCAACGGGATAGCTCGTTTCCTCCAAAGAACTCTTCCATTTTTATTAGGAGGGGTAATTCTGGTCAGCATTTATTATTGCTGTCCAGAGTTATTGGAGGCACTTGCAGTCTTAGGCATTGTTT
Organism: uncultured Candidatus Saccharibacteria bacterium; assembly: GCA_964469955.1. Taxonomy (GTDB): domain Bacteria; phylum Patescibacteriota; class Minisyncoccia; order Minisyncoccales; family GWA2-38-27; genus CAYXZK01. The sequence goes on from CAYXZK010000009.1 coordinate 503, forward strand.
GTCTAGGATTGTGGGTGATGCTCCGGCTACTTTGGAGGAAATAGCCACCTAGAGTCGGACTCCCGCCAAAACCGACGATAAATAAACGGGAATCAAGCTTCTTGCTCAATAGCGGACAAAGCGAGAAGTTGCGGCAAAGACCCGGCCGCGTAAAATGATGGGCTAGGATTGCTTATCCTATGTCATGTCTCTCCAAAGCGGAGACAACAAGGCAAAAACTAAGCAAAAAGTTCAAAGGCAAACATAGATATTAGTTTCATCTATGTTTGCCAATCTGTCTGTAGATATGAATCTACGCTGATGAGCCTAAGAACAAAAGGCGAAACAGATGCACAATAATATCAATGCGAGGAGAGAGAAATTTATAATTTAAAATGATAAAATAAAAATAGAGCAAGCCGGTAGAGAACGGTAAAGCAGGAAAGGCGTCAAGTATATTCTGTATCTCTCTCCCAGAATACAATTACGCTTATGCCTTTCTGTAAATACTTTACCGCTCTCTGCCGGTTTTTGCTTTGCGAATGATTTGATATTTTAAAGGCTTTGCGTATTATTAAGGGTAAGCTTAAATTATTCTTAAAATGAAAATACAGGCACAAAATAAAAAAGTTATTATCGGTTTGTCGGGTGGCAGAGACAGTGCTGTGGCAGCGGCTTTATTAAAGAAAGCCGACTTTAAGGTAGTCGGAATTTTTATGAGACTAGGCAATACTTCTGTTTTTAAGCAAGGTGAAAAAAGAGCGCGCCAAATAGCTTCATTTTTAAAAATAGATTACAAGTGTTTGGATCTAAGAAAAGAATTTGAGCAAGAAATCATAAAGCCTTTTATAGAAGAGCATAAACAAGGCAAAACGCCTAATCCGTGCGTTGTTTGCAATAAAGAAATTAAGTTTGATGTCCTTTTTAAGAAAATGAAAGAATTTCAAGCTGATTTTATGGCAACTGGCCATTATGCCAGAATAAAGAACCAAAAATTGTTGAAAGCAAAAGACAGCCACAAGGATCAGTCCTATTTCTTATGGCAACTAACTCCTAAACTATTAAGCAAAACCTTGTTTCCTTTAGCAGGTTATACTAAAACAGAGGTATCGCGTCTGGCAAAAGATTTTAATTTGCCCTTAGGGGATGTTTCAGATTCACAGGAGATTTGTTTTATTGAGTCTAGTTTGGCAAATTTTTTTAGAATTCATCTAAAACCGAAAGCAGGTAAAATTCTTGATTCTAAGGGCAAGGTTATTGGCGAGCATAAAGGGTTGTGGCAATATACTCTTGGGCAAAGAAAAGGCATCGGTTTTTCGGGTGGCCCGTATTATGTTGTAAATAAAGATATTAAAAAAAACGCGCTAATCGTTTCTAAAAACGAAAGGGAGCTGTATCAAAAAGAATTAATCGCTAAAGATGTTAATTGGATTGTAGGAGATGAATTAAAGTTTCCGTTAAAAGCTAAAGCAAGAATTCGTTATCATGGTAATTTATGTTCAGCTGTGATAGATAGATATAAGGGAGATAAAGTTAAAATTGTTTTTGCGAAGCCGCAAAGAGCAGTTACTCCTGGCCAGTCTGTTGTTTTTTATGACAAGCAAGAGCTTTTGGGCGGGGGAACCATTAGTCAGTGAACAGCGAACAATGAACAGCGAACAATAGAAGTCAGACTTCCACGTTCCGCGGAAATCTGATTTCGGGAGGAGGAGACATTGATTATTGCTTACCACGCCGTAGCCACGCTTTAGCGTGGCGAAGGCGGGATTATTGGTTATTATGGAGAAAAAAGAATACAAACAAGGGATATTAATAGCATTCGGAGAGATATTTCTTAAGTCAGATGGAGTAAGAAGACTATTCCAAAAAAAATTAGAAAAGAATATTTCAGTTTTTTTAAAAAGAGAGAAGATTGATTTTGAAATTGGTTCATCGCGGGATAGAATTTTTTTAGAAACAGCGCAGATTAACAAAGCAATCGGAGTAATTAAAAGAATTTTTGGAATTGTTTGGTGCGCGGAAAGTTTTTATTTTCCAAAGATTGGATTAGAAGAATTTTCAAATTTCATAGACAAAAATTATACTAAGTGGATAAAAGAAGACGAAACTTTTGGAATAAGATTTAGAACAGATAAAAATATATTGCCAAAGAGCAGAGAAGACATTATCAAAAGAATAGCCAAGAATATAAAAAGAAGAGTTAACTTAACAAAGCCTGAAATAGAAATTTTCGTTGAGATTAGAAAAGGGGGAATATTTTTGTATTTTAAAAAACAAAAAGGCGCGGGTGGTTTTCCTAGGGGTAGTAGCGGAAAAGTTTTGGCTTTAATTTCAAGCGGGATTGACTCTCCCGTAGCGTCTTATTTGATTGCAAAGAGAGGAGCAGAAAATGTGTGGCTTAATTTTCACTCAGTTCCCTTGACTTCTAGGCAAGGAATTGAGAAAATCAAGGAATTAAGAAAAGTTTTCTTAAACTATGGAGGACGTCTTAAAGTTTATCTTGTCCCTTTCTATAAAGCCCAGCTTGAAATAAAAGAGAATGTGGCAACCAAATACAGGATTTTACTTTATCGCAGACTAATGCTTAAAATAGCGGAAAAAATTGCCGTAAAAGAAAATTGTCAAGCAATTGTTACGGGCGATAGTTTGGGACAAGTGGCTTCTCAAACATTAACTAATATCAGAATCATACAAGAGGCAATCGATATGCCGATATTAAGGCCGTTAATAGGTAAGGACAAAGAAGAAATAATTGAGATAGCGCGCGCGATAGGAACTTTTGAAATTTCAATAAAGCCTTACGAGGATTGTTGCGGCGTGTTCGCGCCAAAACCACAAACCGCCGCAGGGAAATTAGAAACAATAAAAAATTTAGAAAAAAAGATAGAAAGTGCTAAAATAATTAAAGAGGCGATTGAAGCCAGCGAGATTGTAGGGAATTAAACATCGAGTTCTGTTTTAATACGATATTTAATTTGCTGTTTTGTAGGCTTGACTACTATTCTGGCTTAAAGTAGTCTATAATTAAAGGGAATAAAGTCGAAGTTCTCGGGATAAGCAAAAGATATGTTTTAATTTCATATCTACCTAAAAACAGAAACCGAGGATAAAGGTCGATTTAAATAGTTTATTATATTTTAAATTATAATATTATGGATAAAGAATATATAGGTTATTGCGTAAAATGCAAAAAGAAGCAAAAATTAGTTGATCCTAAAATCGTTACAATGAAAGGCAAGGGTAAGGTTAAAAGAAGAGCTGCGACTGGGACTTGTCCTGTTTGCGGCACAAAGATGTTTAGGATTCTCGGAAAAGACGATTAATCAAGCTAAAAAGCGCAGTTTGTTATAGCCCAAGACCATCTTAAGCAAGATGAGCTTGGGCTATTTAATATCATTTAATTAGAATTTGTTTTGTTTGAGAAAAAATTAAAATTAGTTTGGATTATATTGGGAATTCTTGTTGGTCTCAATATATTTGCGTTTAGAATTGTTTATGACCTAAATAAACATAGAGAACTTAGGGTTGTTTTTTTAGATGTTGGGCAAGGGGATAGTATTTTTATTGAAACTCCTTCAAAACAACAAATTCTGATTGATGGAGGGCCTGGAACGGTTGTTTTAGAAAAATTGGCAGAGGAGATGCCGTTTTATGATAGAACTTTAGACTTAATAGTTTTAACTCATCCGGAACACGACCATATGTCTGGGTTGATTGAAGTTTTAAAAAGATACGATGTAGAAAATATTTTATGGACAGGCGTTGTGCGTGATACTTCTGATTGCGAGGAATGGCAAAAAGCGATTAAAGCAGAACAAGCTTCTATTTTTATCGCGGAACAAGGATTAAAAATTAAGATAAAGAATGGCTATATTGATATTTTAAGCCCTTTTGAAATCTTGGCTGGCGAGAATATTAAGGATAGTAATGAAACTTCTATTATGGCGCGTTTAGTTTTTGGTAAAAATTCATTTCTTTTTACAGGGGATACTGGTTTTGAAACAGAAAACAAATTAATAGAGAAAAATATTTATTTAGATTCTGATATTTTAAAAGTTGGACACCATGGTTCAAAGTATTCAACGAGCGCAAATTTTCTTTCTTTGGTGAGTCCTGATATCGCTGTAATCCAAGTTGGTAAGAATTCTTATGGCCATCCGTCTAATGAAGTCTTGGCAAGATTGGAAAATTTTGGTATAAATATTTTTAGAAACGATATAAATAAAAATATAGAAATTGTTTCCAACGGAAACAATTTTGTTATTAAAACTAATAATAATTAACAATAAATAACAATAACTTATGAAAGATATTGAATTTCCTCTTTTTAAGACCAAAATTGATTCTTCAAAAGAATTTGACCTAACTGATTTTAATCAAAGGCAAGAATACTTTGAGATAAAAGCCGGACCAGAGATTAAAAAACTTAGGGAATATTTAAAAGATAAGACTTTTATCGCTTACTTGTTGGGTAAAAAAAATTCGGGTAAAGGAACTTACGCGAAAATGTTCAAAGAAATTATTGATAAAGACAAAATAGAACACTTTTCAATCGGAGATATGGTTAGGGAATTAGACAGCGTTTGGGAAAATGAAACAGATAGGGAAAATTTAATTTCTTTTTTAAAAGAAAATTATAGGGGATTTTTACCTTTAGAAAAGATATTAGAAAGCCTGAAAAGCAGAAGCACAAAAACTCTTTTGCCTTCAGAGCTTGTATTAGCTTTAGTTAAAAGAGAAATAGCCAAGAAAAAAGGCAAGGCGCTTTTCATTGATGGTTTTCCCAGAGATATGGACCAAATTTCATATTCTCTTTTTTTTAGGGATTTAGTCGACTATAGACAAGACCCTGATATTTTTGTGTTGATTGATGTGCCTGAAGCCGTGATTGACGAGAGAATAAAGTATAGAGTAATTTGTCCTTTATGCAAAACTTCAAGGAATTTAAAGCTTCTTCCGACCAAGAAAGTTGGTTATGATGAAGAAAAAAAAGAATTCTATCTTATTGGCGATAATCCTGATTGCGAGGGGGCTAGAATGGTTACTAAAGAGGGAGACGAGTTGGGCATAGAGCCGATTAAGGAAAGATTGAAAATAGACGAAGAATTAATGAAGAAAGCTTTTGCTTTATATGGGGTTCCAAAAATTCTTTTAAGGAATTCTATTCCCGCAGATTCTGCTAAAGAGCTTGTGAATGATTATGAAATCACTCCAGAGTATTGTTGCGATTGGAACAAAGACGAAAAAGTGGTTAAGACAACTGAAAAACCTTGGCAAACTTTAGATGATAATAATATTCCTTCTTATAGTTTAATGCCGCCTCCAGTGGTCGTTTCTTTAATCAAACAAATGGTTAAAACTTTAGGCCTTTAGTTCTGTAGGGGTGCGACCCTTTGCAGGGTCGCACCCCTACATGGACCCCTAGACAGATACATACAAGGGGTTGACTCGTAATTTTGAAATGATAATCTAAAAATAGCCCTGTCTTTTTCTGGTCAGATTCTGGACTATACTTATTTAAAAGGGAATCCGATATTTGTATTTGCCTTGGCAAGTACTTAAGGACAACCATCTTAAATTTTTTTCCGGAAGATTCTTTCTAGAAAGAGCGGGGCTACAAAAAACCGAGTGGTATATACAACTCGGTTTTTTGTGTAGTAAATACAGATACGAACTGAACACAGATACGAACTGCGCGGGTTGATTAGGCGGGCGCGTAGGTTGAAATGAAAAGGGTTAGCTATAAAAGAATTAGCTAACCCGGTTTTTAAAAGAAGGGGATCTGTCTCTCTGTGATAAATAGTATTGTAGAGAGGTTTAAAAATAGACTTAGAAAGACGACAGTCCAAGTTGCGGCAAGGGCTATCAGAAAGATTGTTTTATTTTTATTCTCAATTCTTAGAGCCACAACTGTGGCATAAATGCTTGCAACTATAGCGAAAATTGCTACTGTTGCCATTGCCCAAAAAGATATTTCAAAATTTGACATTTTGTGTCCTCCTTTCTTTTTCTAAATTGTTAAAATACTTTTAGCCCCGACCAGATGAGATAATGAATTATCTAATCTGGTCGGGGCGCCGAGAATTGAACTCGGATCACACGCACCCCATGCGCGCATACTGCCTTTGTACTACGCCCCGCGAACTTGAATCGCAAAAGTTAAATTCAGAAATTTTTACACAAATTGTTTAGGGCAAAGAATGCCCTTGCTCGCGCAGGCCTTGTTTCTGGGATGAACTTTAGATTGCTGGGATGCTTTTATTTTATCTTTCCCATTGCTTTGATGCATTTGGCGCAAGCTAAAACCCGCTTACCTCTAAATTGTTTATAAGCTGGTTTGTCTATGTTGTCTGGAACTTTAAGCCATTGCAGGTTTGGGTATTTTCTTGTTTTTGTAGTAGGATTATATCTTCCTCTAAGCTTTTTTCTGTTCCAGACCATTACTGATCCTTTTTTACAAATCGCGCATTGTTTAGCCATAAAATTATTTTAGCGTTTAACACTTTAATACTTTAACAAAGTTTTTATTTTTTTTCAAGTTATGCTATCCTTAAAAAAAGATGGAATATTTATTTTTAATTATTATTTTAATTTTTTCGGTTGTTATCCATGAGGTTTCGCATGGAATGGTAGCTAATTATTTAGGCGACCAAACAGCTAAATACGCGGGTCGTTTGACTTTAAATCCGTTAAAGCATTTAGATCCAATTGGTTCTGTGGTTGTGCCTGTTTTTTTGGTATTAGCAGTTAAATTAATTGGAACAGGAATTGTTTTTGGTTGGGCTAAACCGGTTCCGATTAATCCTAATAATTTTAGAGATCGAAAATACGGAGAAGCGAAAGTAGCTTTAGCTGGACCGCTTGCTAATTTAGCGATCGCGATAGTTTTTGGTTTATGTTTAAGATTCGTGCCTTTTGTGTCTATGTCTTTAGGGCTCTACACAATGTTTTCTTATATTGTTTATGTTAATGTTCTGTTGGCGGTATTCAATTTAATTCCTGTTCCTCCGTTAGACGGTTCGCATATTCTTTTTACGTTTTTGCCAGCAAAATCAAACAATGTAAAAATATTTTTAAATCAATATGGTTTTTTCATCTTGCTTTTCACCTTAATATTCTTTTTCCAATGGATAAGCGTGATTATTAACTGGATTTTTACTTTAATTGTTGGCCATCCTCTGTTTTAATATAATTCGGCTGTTGTTCTGAAGTTAGTCATGCGGAAGTTGGCCATGCGATGGCCAACCATGATGCGATGGTCAACCATGGCTATGGTCAATCATGGCCGACAGGGCTGACAGGGCCGATGGCCGAGGGGTAGTTAATTGTAAAAAATTGACAATTCTGAATTTATTTGATAAATTATTCTTTAGTTTGTGAATTATCATTGATTAATAATTAGTAATTAGTGATTAGTAAAAAAAATGCCTACGATCAATCAACTTATCAGAAAACCAAGAAAGAAAATAAAGAAACATTCCAAAACCCCTGTTTTAGGGTTTGGTTTTAATGCGCTGAAAAACAGGCCAAACAAATATCCTTCGCCTTTTAAAAAAGGAGTGTGCGTAAAAGTTTTTACAGTTACTCCTAAAAAACCTAACTCGGCTTTAAGAAAAGTAGCCAGAGTGCGTTTGAGCAACGGAGCGGAAGTTTCGGCCTATATTCCGGGAGAAGGACATAATCTACAAGAACACTCGGTTGTGTTGATTAGGGGGGGTAGGGTAAAAGACTTGCCTGGAGTAAGGTATCATATAGTAAGAGGGGTCTTAGATACTGCTGGAGTTGAAGGCAGAAAACAGTCTCGTTCTAAATACGGAACAAAGAAACAAAAAACAAAAGAAACAAAATAATCTTATTCTAAATAACTTAAAATTATTGATATTTTAATTTTTGATTGTTTGAAATTATGGGAAAAAAATTTAAACAACATTTAATTGAGCCTGACGCTAAATATAATGACATTAATGTTTCTAAATTTGTCAATTATATTATGAGAAAAGGCAAAAAAACTATAGCTCGTAAAATTGTCTATAACGCTTTTGATGTTGTTAAAGAAAAAACTAAACAGGAACCATTGGAAGTTTTTGAGCTTGCTTTAAAAAACGCAGCGCCTTTGCTTGAAGTGAAATCGAAAAGAGTAGGAGGAGCGACATATCAAGTTCCCCGAGAAGTTAAAGGCAACCGGAAACTGTCTTTGGCAATGCGCTGGATAATTTTAGGGGCAAAGTCAAAAAAAGGCAAACCAATGAAAAAGAAATTAGCAGAAGAATTAATTGACGCGGCTAATAATGCTGGTTGGGCAGTCAAGAAAAAGATAAATACACATAGAATGGCTGAAGCTAACCGCGCTTTCGCTCATTTTAAATGGTAAAAGTTATATCAAGGAAAAGTATATGCGTGGCGATAATATTTTCAGTGATTGGTAGTTCAAGCCTCTGCGTGGCTTGACTATCTGTTTTCGCAGGGAATTAAATCTGTTTTTAGCGGTAAATTAGATTTAAGTATCTGCGAAATCTATTTGAAAGTATTTAAGGCTACGCATATTTTAATGAATTAATACTATATTAAACATTATTAATTATTAATTATTTAAAAAGATGGCTCGTAAATATCCAATAGAACAAGTTAGAGATATCGGGATTATAGCCCATATTGACGCGGGCAAGACAACTGTTAGCGAACGGGTGCTTTTTTATACGGGAATTTCTCATAAGATTGGCGAAGTGCATGACGGAAGAGCGATTATGGATTGGATGGAGCAAGAAAGAGAAAGAGGGATAACGATTACTTCAGCCGCAACAACTTGTTTTTGGGTTTACAAAGAGATTGACAGCGAAGACGAGAAAGAAGTTCGGATAAATATTATTGATACGCCTGGACACATTGACTTTACGGCTGAAGTCCAAAGAGCATTAAGAGTTTTAGACGGAGCCGTAGTTGTTTTTGACGGAGTTGCTGGAGTAGAGCCCCAGTCTGAAACAGTTTGGAGGCAAGCAGATAAATTCAATGTGCCTAGAATTTGTTTTATAAATAAATTAGATAGAACAGGCGCTTCTTTTGATAGAAGTTTCGATTCTATTTTAGAAAAACTTTCTCCCAACGCTGTTGCTGTTCAAATCCCTGTTGGAGAAGAAGAAAAACACAAAGGAGTTGTAGATCTCGTGGAAATGAAGGTTTTAAAATTTGACGGAGATTTTGGACAAATAATTAAAAAAATTCCTATTTTTGATGAAAAAGGCGAATTTTCAAAAGAAGCGCTTGAATTCGCAGGAGAAGAAACATTGCAAAAAGCGAAAGAATGGCAAGCTAAAATGATTGAAAAAATTGTTGCCGAAGACGAAAAAGCTTTAGAAAAATACTTGTCAGAAGAAAAAATTCCTACCAAGGATTTAAAGAAAATTTTAAGAAAAACCACGATTGAATACAAACTTATTCCAGTATTTTGCGGAAGCGCTTTAAAGAATAAAGGTATTCAACCAATGCTTGATGGTGTGTGTAATTATCTTCCCAGCCCTAAAGATATTGTCTCTATTAAAGGAATTAATCCTAATAGCGGAGACAAAACAGAGAGAAAAATTGATGATTCAGAGAGTTTTAGCGCCCTTGCTTTTAAGGTTGCGACAGATCCGTATGTAGGCGCTTTAACTTATTTTCGCGTTTATTCAGGTTCCTTGACAAGCGGTTCTTATTTGTTAAACTCTATAACAGGCGAAAAAGAGAGAATTGGTAGAATTCTAAGAATGCACGCGGCCGAAAGAGAAGAAGTTAAAGAAGTTTTTAGCGGAGATATTGCCGCTACGGTTGGACTTAAAAATACACGCACAGGGCATACTCTTTGCGATCCAGAAAAACCAATTGTTTTAGAAGAAATTGTTTTTCCAGAACCAGTAATATCTATAAGGATTGAGCCAAAATCAAGGGCTGACCAAGAGAAAATAGCTTTATCTCTCAAGAAATTATCAGACGAAGACCCGACTTTTAGAATAAAAAGCGATTTAGAAACAGGCGAAACCATTATTTCCGGAATGGGAGAATTGCATCTCGAAATTCTTGTCGATAGAATGAAAAGAGAATTTGGAGTAGAATCGTCAGTTGGCAAACCGCAAGTCGCGTACAAGGAAACAATTTTAGGCGAAGCTGAAGCTGAAGGTAAATACATTAAACAAAGCGGAGGCAGAGGGCAATACGGGCATGTTTTCTTAAGAGTTAAGCCCAGAAAAGAAGGGGAAGGGTTTAAATTTTTAGATGAAATCAAAAGCGGTATTATCCCGAAAGAATTTATTCCTTCGGTTGAAAAAGGAATAAAAGAAGCAATGGCGCGCGGTGTTTTGGCAGGTTATCCCGTAACAGATGCAGAGGTGGCATTATACCATGGCTCTTTTCACGAAGTTGATTCTTCTGAAAATGCTTTTAAGGTGGCTGCTTCAATAGCTTTTCAAGAAGCTGCCAGAAAAGCGCAATTAATTTTATTAGAGCCGATTATGAAGATTGAGGTTGTTGTTCCGGAAAAATTTTTAGGCGATATTATTGGCAATTTGTCGGCAAGGAGAGGAAGAATCGGAGAAACTAAAGACAGGTTAAATATAAAAGTTATTAACGCGAAAGTGCCTTTAGCGGAAATGTTTGGATATTCTACTACCATTCGGTCTTTGACAGAAGGAAGAGGAAACTTTACAATGGAATTTAGCCATTACGAAGAAGTGCCGAAAAATATTACAAAAGATATTATTGAAGGAAAAAGAAGCTAAAACAGCGGACAATGAACAGTGAACAATGGGAATTCGCGAATTGACTTCTGTAAAAAGTATTGACTATTTAGTTTATTTCTATTAACATAATTAACATAATAACAGTAATAATATAATTTAACGATCAGCAACGAATAACTAACAATGAATAAACTTAATTTAACTGTTCATTGTTCATTGTTCGCTGTTCACTGATAAAATATGGCAAAAGAAAAGTTTGAAAGAGCTAAAACTCATCTTAATATAGGAACAATTGGCCATGTTGATCACGGCAAGACAACTTTAACAGCCGCGATTTTACATGTATTAGGTCTTAAAGGGCTCAAGACAATGGATAAAGATGTTAGTCAAATTGACTCCGCTCCCGAAGAAAAAGCGAGAGGTTTAACTATCTCTATTTCTCATCTTGAGTATGAATCGGAAAATAGGCACTATGCTCACATAGATTGTCCTGGACACGCGGACTATATTAAAAATATGATTACAGGCGCTGCCCAAATGGACGGAGCGATTTTGGTTGTTTCTGCTCCAGATGGTCCAATGCCTCAAACTAAAGAGCACATCTTATTGGCTCGTCAGGTTGGTATTCCCTCAATGGTGGTTTTTTTGAATAAATGCGATATGGTTAAGGAAGACGATAAAGATATTATAGATTTAGTTGAAGCTGAAGTTAGAGAACTCCTTAAAAAATATAATTTTCCGGGAGACGAGATTCCAGTTATTAGAGGTTCTGCCATTAAAGCGCTTGAAACCAAATCAGCAGAAGATGAAGCGGCTAAGCCTATATTAGAATTAATAAAAGTTTTAGATGAATATATTCCGGAACCAACGCGCGATATTGACAAACCATTCCTAATGGCAGTAGAAGATATTTTTTCTATTCCTGGACGGGGGACTGTCGCGACTGGCAGAATTGAAAGAGGAATTGTTAATTCTAACGAAGAAGTTGAATTGGTTGGGATAAAACCTACCCAGAAAACAGTTGCGGTCAGCGTTGAAATGTTTAACAAGATTTTAGACGAAGGTAGGGCTGGAGACAATGTTGGAATTTTGCTTAGAGGACTCAAAAAAGAGGAAATTGAAAGAGGACAAGTTTTAGCGAAACCTGGAAGCGTTACTCCGCACACAGAATTTGAATGCGAAGTATATATTTTAACAAAAGAAGAAGGTGGTCGCCATACTCCTTTTTTCAAAGGATACAAACCCCAGTTTTATATTAGAACGACTGATGTTACGGGAGACGTTATTCTACCAGAAGGAACAGAAATGGTTATGCCCGGAGATACTGTTAATTTGAAAGTTAAATTGATTGTACCGGTCGCGCTTGAGGAAGAACAAAGATTTGCGATTAGAGAAGGAGGTAAAACAGTTGGAGCTGGCGTAGTTGTAAAAATTATAAAATAAATATTCGCTCATCCATAGAATGGATGAGCGAATGTTGTTAGTTATTAAAATTGCATTGATAAAATATTTAGAATGCCAACAAAACAGAAAGAAGAAAAGGAAGTCAAACCAAGGCTTAGAATAAAACTAAAGGCTTACGATTATAGGGTAATTGACAATAGCGCGAGACAGATCGTTGAAACAGCTTTAAGATATGGCGCTGAGGTTTTAGGACCTATACCATTGCCAACAGAAATTCATAAATATACCGTGAATCGTTCTTCGTTTATACACAAAGACAGCAGAGAGCAGTTTGAAATGAGGGTCCATAAAAGATTAATTGATATTTTAAATACAAATACCGATATGCTTGACGCCTTGATGAATTTGACTCTTCCGGCAGGGATTGACATTGAGATTAAAACATAGCATACTAATACCTGTTAAAACTTGTTTAATTTTATTCTGTTTGATTTATCTAATATAAGCATTATCTGTCCATCCGTATAAAATATGATTAAATTTTCTATTTTTGGAAAAATGTAATTGATATTTTGGAATTAGTCTATATAAGACTGGGATGGATTATTCCCAGTTTTTATTTTAGTTATGAAGTTTATTCTTGGAAAAAAATTAAAAATGTCGCAAATTTTTGACGAAAAGAGAAATGTGGTTCCTGTAATTTTAATTGAAGCAGGTCCTTGTTATGTTACGGGTATAAAAACAAAAGAAAAAGATAAATATACGGCTGTTCAGATAGGTTTTGAGAAACTAAAAGCCAATAAAGTCAAAAAACCACAAAAAAGCGTTCCTTATAAATATCTTCGGGAATATAGAAGCGAGCAAAAAGATATTGAAGGAATAGAAGTAGGCGCGAAATTAGATGTTTCTCTTTTTAAAGAAGGCGACAAAGTTTCAATTTCTGGAATTTCCAAAGGAAAAGGATTCGCAGGAGCGGTTAAAAAATGGGGATTTAAGGGGGGTTCTGCTAGCCATGGAACAAAGCACACGCATAGAACTGTTGGATCTATTGGATGTATGTTTCCTCAAAGAGTTATCAAGGGTAAAAAAATGCCGGGTAGAATGGGCGTAGAGAGAATAACTGTTAAGAATTTAACGATAATTAAAATTGACACCGAAAACAATGTAATGGCGGTTAAAGGCGCTGCGCCTGGCAGAAAAGGGACATTATTAGAGATTAAAAAAAACAAATAGAGCATTCCCCAAAAAAGATTTTCTAAGAAATTTAAATTGTTTCGCTTTTTAATAAACAAAGAAACGATCAATAGTTAGTGATAAATTAGTATTTAAAGCATTATGAAAACAGCGGTTTATAATCAACAAGGCCAAGAGACAACTTCAATTTTGTTGCCCAAGAATGTTTTTGAAATTAAGGTGAACGATGATTTGGTTCATCAAGTTGTTGTTTCTCAAATTGCTAATCGCAGACGGATTATTGCTAAAACGAAAGACAGGTCAGAAGTTAGAGGCGGAGGGAAAAAACCATGGCAACAAAAAGGAACAGGTCGAGCTAGGGTTGGCTCAAATCGTTCTCCTATTTGGAGAGGAGGAGGAATAACTTTTGGACCGAGAACAGAAAGAGTGTTTAAAAAAAGAATTCCAATAAAAATGAGAAGAAAGGCGCTTTTTATGATATTGTCCGCAAAAGCAAAAAGTAATCTAATTTTTGTTTTAGACAACATAAAAACCGAAAAACCAAAGACAAAACCGATGGTAGAAATTTTTAACAAATTGTTTCTTAAAAATGGATCTGGCTTGGTGGTTTTACCTGAAAACGACGAGAATACCATTAAATCAATCAGGAATATTAAAAAAGTTGGGGTTATCCAAGCTAAAGATTTGAACGCATTAGATTTGCTTTTTTATAAATATTTGATTGTTACCAAACAATCATTAGAAATTATCCAAAAAACATTTTTAAGCGATAAATAAAATGCTGGGATTAAAGATCAAACCTGAAAAAGAGCATTTTATTTATTACTAAAAACTATGAGTTTATTAAATTTTCTTAAGAAAACCAAAAAATCTAAAACATACGAACAAAAAAAAGCTAAAAAGCCACAACAAAGCAGGAAAGAGTCAAGTGTTTTAGAAAAAGAAGAGAAAAAAGAAAAAGAGCCCATTAAAGCGGTTAAACCCAAAAAGGGTAAAATTTCAGAAAATTCATATAAGATTTTTTCTGCTCCTTTAATAACAGAAAAAACCAGCTTGTTAGAAAAAGAAAACAAATATGTTTTTAAGGTTTTTCCAAAAGCCAATAAGATAAGCATAAAACAAGCAATTGAAGATATCTATAAGGTTAATGTTCTGGCAGTTAAAATTATTAACATTCCTAAGAAACCAAGAAAGATGGGTAGACACAAGATATGGAAAAAAGGATACAAAAAAGCGATTATAAAACTTAAAGAAGGCCAAAGAATAGAAATATTATCTCGTTAAAAGTTTTGGATTAATGTTTTTCTATTTATGAAAAAAGAAAATAAAAATTATTCAAAGAAAAAATTAACAAAGAAAAAGCCTGAAAAAAGGTTGGTTGTTGCTTTGAAGAGAAGGGCGGGAAGAAGCGGCTCGGGCCGCATAAGTGTTCGTCATAAAGGTGGTGGAGTAAAAAAACTTTATAGAATTGTTGATTTTGGCCAGGAAAAAATTAATAGTTTGGCAACTGTTATTGCTTTGGAATATGATCCGTACAGAACAGCTTTTCTCGCTCTCTTAGAGTATGAGGACAAAGAAAAACGTTACAGGTTGGCTTCGGCTGACTTGAAAATCGGGGATAAAATAATTTGTTCCGAAAAAGCAGAAATTACAAACGGCAACAGGCTTAAACTCAAGAATATTCCAGTTGGAACAATAGTTTATAACATTGAACTTGAACCAGGAAAAGGAGGAAAAATTATAAGGGCGGCTGGAGCGTCTGCCAAGGTCTTGGCTCAAGAGGAAAAATATGTTAATTTAGAGCTTGCTTCGGGAGAAATTAGAAAAGTTTTCAAGGAATGCTGGGCGACAGTAGGAATGGTCTCGCATCCTGACTGGCGTTATGTCAGAATAAAAAAAGCAGGTATTAATAGGTTGAAAGGAATAAGACCTTCGGTCAGAGGCGTTGCCATGAATCCAGTTGATCATCCTCATGGTGGCGGAGAAGGAAGGTCTCCGATTGGAATGAAATACCCTAAAACGCCTTGGGGGAAGCATGCTTTGGGAGTGAAAACCAGAAAAAAGAAGTGGACGAATAAGTATATTATCAAAAGACGAAAAAAGAAGAAAAAATAATAAAAGAAATTAAGCGCTCCACAAGAAAAGGATTTTAAGGGATTTGGATTGCTTCGCAATCCAAACAAACCCACTCAAGACTCCCATTTTCTTAAAACCCTTTTCTTGTTCCGCGCTTTATAGTAAGTAAAAATAAATAGATATGTCTAGAAGTTTAAAAAAAGGCCCTTATTTGGACCAAAAAATATTAAAAAAAATAAAAAATTTAAGGAAAGAGGATAACAAAATGATCAAAGTGTGGCAGAGGTCTTGCGAAATTTCTCCTGAAATGGTTGGTTTTACTTTTGGAGTATATAATGGTAAAGAGCACATAGAAGTTCATGTTACAGAAGACATGGTCGGTCACAAATTAGGGGAATTTTCTCCGACAAAGAAATTTGTGAGACATGGGGGTAAGATACAAAAAGAATTGGAGAAAAAGAAATAAAAACTTATGAAGGTATTTTCTAAATTAAAATATTTAAAAATAGCTCCGAGAAAAACACGTCTTGTGGCTGATTTGATTAGAGGAAAAAAGGTTGAGGAAGCTAAGCCGATTTTAAATTTTACTGTTAAAAAAGCGGCTAAACCAATTCTTAAATTATTAAACTCTGCTATTGCTAACGCAGGCAACGACCTTAATCTTGATTCAAAAAATTTATATATTGATAAAATTATTGTTGATGAAGGACCTAAATATAAAAGATGGATGCCAAGAGCGAGAGGCAGGGTTACTGAAATACAAAAAAAGAGTTCTCACATTACTTTGGTATTAGAGGAGATTGCGCCTACAGGGAAAGATGGGAAATTAAAAAGAATGAAAAAGGCAGGGAAAGTAAAAAAAGCGTTAGAAATAAAGAAAGCGCCTGTTGTGGAAGAAAAATCTAAAACTTGGCAAGAAGTTAAAAAAGAAAAAAATTTAACAGAAAATTTGGAAAAGAAAAAAACAAAAAGCAATCAAGATATCCAAAGGCCAAAGGAGAGAAGAAGCATTAAACGTATTTTTAGAAGAAAATCATTTTAAACAACGAATAACGAACAATGAGCAAGCATTTAATCTATTTTGCTCATTGTCTAACATATGTCACATAGAGTTCATCCAAAAGCATACAGAATAAAGAAAATAAACGATTGGGATTCAAGAGGATTCTACAAAGACCATCAAGAATATTTGGAGGAAGATTTTAGAATTAGAGAGTTTTTGATGAAAAGATTAGAAAAAGTTGGAGTGGAAAAGATAGAAATAGAAAGATTCTCAAACAAATTAAATATTATTATCTCAAGTGCAAGGCCTGGTCTTATTATCGGAAGAGGAGGAGAAGAAATAGAGAAACTTAAAAAGGAATTGGACAAAAAACTTAAACAAAAAAGTATTATTCAACTCTACAAGAAATTTGAAAAAGCCAATAAGAAAACAAGCTCGCGGGTTAAAAAAGATAAAGCGCGAGAAAATAACAATGTCATAAAAAACGTGAAGATAGAGATTAGAGAAATTAAAAATCCGTGGGTTTCAGCTAATTTAAGCGCGCAATGGGCCGCGCGGCAAATTGAAAAAAGAATTCCATATAGAAGAGTTTTAAAGCAAGGATTAGAAAAGATATTAGAATCAAAAGAAGTTAAGGGAGCTAAAATAGAATTGGCGGGTAGATTAAACGGAACAGAGATTGCCAGAAGAGAATGGGCTAAAGACGGGAGGCTTCCATTACAGTCTTTGAGAGCCGATATAGATTACGCAAGAGTGAATGCGTATTGTACTTACGGCGTAATAGGTATTAAGGTTTGGATATATAAAGGCGATAAATTTGATTAAAAGGAAGGTAATAAATAATTATTGATTATTAAAATATGGCGATATTAATACCCAAAAAAGTTAAACACAGAAAATGGCGCAAAAGAGTTTCTAAAGGAAACGAAACTCGTTCAACTGAAATTGCTTTTGGCAGTTATGGGCTTAAGTTTTTGCAAGCAGATAGAATAACTTCAAGACAAATAGAGGCTGCTCGCAGAGCCATTATAAGGTATCTAAGAAAAGGAGGCAAGCTTTGGATAAGAATTTTCCCAGATAGGCCGATAACGACAAAAGGAGCAGAAGTTCCAATGGGAGGAGGCAAAGGGTCTGTTGACCACTATGTTTTTCCTGTTAAGCCCGGGCGGATTATTTTTGAAATTGAAGGCATAAAAGAAGAAGATGCTAGGGAAGCCTTCAGGAAAGCTGCTGATAAATTGCCGGTAAAAACAAAATTTATTAAAAAATAGACAGAACAAATATGAAAACCGAAGAATTAAAACAAAAACCCAAAAATGAACTATACCGGCTTTTGAAAGAAAAACGCGCTAAATTACAGGAATTCAATTTTGATTTAGCTTCAGGGAAAGTAAAAAAGGTTAGAGAAATTAGAAAAATCAAAAAAGAAATAGCAAGAATACTAACAACCATTCATTTAAACGCGTAGATATATTAAGATGTTTAGATGTTTTTAAATATTAAAACGATTTTATGCCAAAAAAACAATTAAAAGGAATAATTATCTCTGATAAGCTTCAAAAGACAGTAGTTGTTCAAGTAGAAAGACTAAAGGAACATACCAAATACAAAAAGAGGTATAAGGTGCATAAGAAATATAAGGCGCATGACGAGAAAAATCAGTATAAAACTGGCGACAATGTTATTATTGAGGAATGTCGTCCGTTGAGTAAAGACAAAAAATGGAAAGTTATAAGTAAAGCTACAAATAAAACCACAAATAAAGCTTAAAGGAAAAATTAAAAATAACGAGTTGTTTTAAACAGATGATTTGACTTACGAAAAGATTCGCGACTCGTTATTATTCACTATTATGATTCAAACACAAACAATATTAAAAGTCGCGGATAATTCAGGCGCGAAAACAGTTCAATGCATTAAAATTTTAGGCGGGACTAGACGTAGATACGCTAAAATAGGCGATATTATCGTTGTGACTGTTAAGTCTGCGGAGCCGAGAAAACCTGTTGGCAAACACGAGATAATTAAGGCTGTTGTCGTAAGGCAAAAAAAATCTTTTAGGCGTAGCGATGGTTCGTATGTCCGTTTTGACGATAACGCAGTTGTAATTTTAGGAACAGGAAAAGAACCAAAAGGAGGAAGGATTTTTGGTCCTGTTTGCCGGGAACTAAGAGACAAAGGGTTTGACAAAATTATAAGTTTAGCTAAAGATATTATATAATTTTATGAAAATACATAAAAACGACATGGTTTTAATAATATCTGGTAAAGATAAAAACAGAAAGGGTAAAGTTATAGCGTCTTTTCCCGCGAAAGGCAAAGTTGTTGTTGAAGGTATTAATTTAAGGAAAAAACACGTAAAACCAAAAAGATCTGGAGAAAAAGGACAAATAATAGAAATGCCTGTTCCGTTGGATGTTTCAAACGTAAAACTTATTTGTCCTAAATGCGGAAAAATAACTAGGATAGGATATAAAACAGATAAAGAAAAAAAATATAGGGTGTGCAAGAAATGCGGGGCAGAAATATAATTTACATAAAATTTAGAAATTCAAGTATTTAAACAAATAAATATGTTGAGCTTAAAAGAAAAATACATCAAGGAAGTCGCGCCAGTTATGATGGAAAAATTCAATTATAAGAACGTTATGGCTGTTCCTAAAATAGAGAAGGTTGTTTTGAATATTGGGTTTGGTAAAATTATTTCAACCAAAACTTCTGACGAACAAAAAAAATTTCATAAAAATATTTCTGAAAATCTCGCTTTAATTTCTGGACAAAGACCGATTTTAACAAGCGCCAAAAAAGCGATTGCGGGGTTTAAAACCAGAAAAGGAATGTTGGTTGGGGCAATGGAAACGTTAAGAAGAAAAAAGATGTATGATTTTTTAGAAAAGTTGATTTATGTCGCGCTTCCAAGGACACGAGATTTTCGTGGGATTGACTTAAAATCTTTTGACAATAAAGGCAATTTGACAATATCTATCAAAGAACACACTGTTTTTCCTGAAATTGTTTTAGAAAATATCAAATTTGTATTTGGATTTGAGATAACAGTAGTTACAACCACAAAGAGTCGAGAGCAAGGTATAGAATTGTTGAAGTTAATGGGTTTTCCATTAAAATTGGCAAAAAAAGAGCAGAATGATTCTGGTCAATAATCAATTATCAATTATCAGTTATCGGTTGAACAACTAATTATTTATTTTTAAAAAATGGCAAAAAAATCACAAATTGCAAAATCGATTAGAAAACCTAAATATAGCACCAGAATAGTAAGGCGTTGTTTTAAGTGTGGACGGAAACATGGTTATATGAGAGATTTTGGCTTGTGTAGGATATGTTTTAGAGAAATGGCAAATAAAGGAGAAATACCAGGAATAAAGAAATCAAGTTGGTAGACTACTAATCAACTATCAATTATTAATAATTAATAATTTTACATCATTCACTAATTTAATTATGACTGACCCAATTACAGATATGTTAAATAGAATAAGGAACGCGTCCGCCGTTTCGCACGAAACGGTTTCTATTCCTTTTTCCAATATAAAATACAAGATTGCTAAAATTTTAGAAGAACAAAAACTCATACAGGAACTTGAAAAAAAGGGAAGAAAAACAAAAAAAGTTTTTGAAATTATCTTAAAATATGATAATGTTGAAAAGCATGGAAAAATAGAAAAAATTCCTTGTATTTCGGGATTGAAAAGAATCTCTAAGCCAGGACAAAGAATTTATAAACGTTCTAATGAAATTAGAAAAGTTCAAGATGGATATGGCATAGCAATAATCTCAACTCCAAAAGGGTTAATGACAAACAAAGAAGCTAAGAAGAAAAAATTAGGCGGAGAGATTGTTTGTGAAATATGGTAAAAACGAAGAATAATAAAAAAATGAACAATAATTAAATTTTTCGAATCGCGAATCGCGATTCGCGAATCATATAAATTACAAGATAAATATTATGTCGCGTATCGGCAAAAAACCAATTTTAATACCTGAAGGAGTGGAAATCTTAATTGATAAGGAGACAGTTACGGCAAAAGGAGCAAAAGGAGAACTTAGTATAAAAGTTCGTCCCGAGATTAAGGTTGAAAAAAAAGAAAAAGAAATTTTAGTCAGCTTAAACGAAGATGTCAAAAAAAATAGAAAATCTTCTGTTTTTTTGAAAGAGGGGCAGGGTAAAGCTTTTTGGGGATTGTTTAGGTCTCTTATTTTTAATATAGTAACGGGAGTTTCTCAAGGGTACGAAAAAAAGTTAGAAATACAAGGCGTTGGATACAAAGCATTTTTAGAAGGAGATAATTTAATTTTAAATATTGGTTTTTCGGATCCCGTTACGATGAAAAAACCAGAGAATATAAGTTTTTTAGTAGAGAAAAACATTATTACTGTTTCTGGAATTGATAAAGAATTGGTGGGTCAGGTTGCGGCTAAAATTAGAAAAATTAGGCCGCCAGAACCGTATAAAGGCAAAGGAATAAGATATGTTGGAGAAGAAGTTAGAAGAAAAGCAGGCAAAAAAGCGGCTGTCGCTGGATCTTAAAACTAAATTTATTTTTATATTTATAATGGAGATTCAAATAAAAAAACAAAAGAAGATTAGAAGACATAAAAAAATTAGAGCGAAAATAAAAGGAACAATAGCTATTCCTAGGCTTTGTGTTTTTAGGTCTTTAAATTATATTTACGCGCAATTAATTGACGATGAAGAAAGCAAGACCTTGGTTTCCGTAAGCGAAAAAGACATTAAAGAAAAAACAAAATCTGAAAAAACAAAAGACCTTTCGGGTAAAATAGCAAGAGCCTACAAAGTCGGCCAGTTAATAGCAAAAAAGGCTGAAGAAAATAAAATTAAAAAAGTAGTTTTTGATAGAGGGGGATATAAATATCACGGTAGAGTAAAAGCCTTAGCAGAGGGAGCAAGGCAAGCAGGATTAGAATTTTAGCTTATGGAATTTATGACGCTTCGCGTTTAGTCCGAGAGGATAAACCAATAATCATTAGCCAATAGTCATTAACGAATCATAATTAATTTTTTTGAGTCAGAATAAGAATTACAAATTTTGAGGATTTATGTTTATACAAAACAATAAAAAAACAAAGCGAGAATTTGACGCTAAAAAAGAAAAAAAAGAATTTGAATCTTCTTTGCTTGGATTGGCAAGGGTGATTAGAATGACTGCCGGAGGCCGTCGTTTTAGATTTAGGGCAGTTATAGTAATGGGTAATAAAAAAGGTAAAATAGGATTAGGCGTTGCTAAGGGAAAAGATGTCGCGCAGGCAGTGGAAAAGGCAACTCTAAAAGCTAAGAAAAATTTAATTGAGATTTCTATTAAAGAAGGAACGATTGCTCATAGAGTAGAGGCAAAATTTGGAGCCGCTAGAATCTTGCTTAAACCTCAAGCTAAAGGAAGAGGGCTTGTGGCAGGCGGAACGGTTAGAGTTATTTGCACTTTAGCCGGAATAAAAAACATTTCTTCAAAAGTTATTGGTAAAACTAGAAATAAAATCAATAATGCGAAAGCAACAATTATTGCGTTGGAAAAACTTAAGTCAGAACGCGGCGCATAACAAATAAAGTTTATAAAGGGTTATTATCTATAAAAATATTTTTGATATTATGCAATTACACCAATTGAAACCAAAACATAAATTAAAAGAGAAAAAGAGAATCGCCAGAGGAGGGAAAAGGGGTACTTATGCGGGAAGAGGAATTAAGGGGCAAAAATCCAGAGCTGGAAAAAAATTCGCGCCGGTTATAAGGGGATTGATAAAAAAATATCCAAAACTAAGAGGATATAGGAACAACGCGCCTGATAAAAACAGGGTAGTTGTTAATCTGGAAGTTTTGAATAGGGAATTTAATGATTCTGAAGTAGTTAGTCCTAAAAATTTGCTTGAAAAGAAAATAATTTCTAAAATAAAAGGCAAGTTGCCTAAAGTTAAAATTTTAGCAAGAGGGGAAATAGGTAAAAGTCTTAATATCAAAGATTGCGAATTGTCAAAAAACGCGCGAGATAAAATCGAAAAAGCGAAGGGAAAAATTATCTAATTACAATATTTTAACATTTGTTAAAATAAATTTTAAAGGATTGCGTTTGACAACTAATATTTTCAGCTACCGCTAGTTCAAACCCCTGCGCGGTTTGATTGGCTCTATATTGTTTTTTATTCACTAATATGTGGTACAACAAAATCATCCAAATATTTAAAATTAGAGATTTACGCAAAAAGATATTTTTTATTCTGGGGGTTTTTATTATCTTTAGATTAATGGCGAATATTCCTATGCCTGGAATGGATGCCGAGAACTTAAAAAACTTTTTTGATCAATTTAAAATGTTCGGTCTTTTAAATGTTTTTACAGGAGGAGCTTTAGATAAATTTTCAATTATAATGCTTGGGCTTGGTCCTTACATTACTTCTGTTATTATTTTACAGCTTTTAACAATGATTTTTCCTAAATTGGAAAAAATGTACAAAGAAGAAGGCGAAGCTGGACGACAAAAATTCAATCAATACGGAAGAATTTTAACCATTCCTTTAGCTTTTTTGCAAGGATACGCAATGCTTAGCTTATTCCAGCGACAGAATGTTATCCCGCACCTGCCACCCTTAACTCTTTTTAGTTCACTTTTGATTATAGCGGCTGGAACCTTATTTTTAATGTGGCTGGGAGAATTGATCACAGAAAAAGGAATTGGGAATGGAGTCTCGCTTTTGATTTTTGCGGGAATTATAGCTGATTTCCCGATGAATATCTTGCAAGCCTATTCTCAAGTAAGCGATGATCCGTCTAAAATACAAAACTATTTATTCTTTTTCGCTTTGGCGTTGTTGATTATCGCAGGGGTTGTTCTAATTACTGAAGCAAGGCGGAACATACCCGTTTCCTATGCTAAAAGAGTCAGGGGAATGAAAATGTATGGAGGCGTTTCTACCTATCTTCCTTTAAACATAAATCCAGCTGGAGTAATGCCTATAATTTTTGCTATGTCTGTTTTGCTTTTTCCTGGAATGATTGCTAATTTTTTTGCTGGTACGGGCGGAATGATAGGCAACGTAGCGGGAAGCATCGCGAGCTTTTTTGATCCTCAACAAAATGTTTTTGGATATTCAGCTTTTTATTTTGGTTTAGTTGTTATTTTCACTTATTTTTATACCGCGGTAACATTTAATCCAAAAACTATTTCTGAAAATCTTCAGAAAATGGGAGGATTTGTTCCTGGAATCAGGCCTGGCGAACAGACCGAAAAATTTATTCGTCGTATTTTGAATAGGGTTTTGTTCATTGGGGCTTTGTTTTTAGGCACAATTGCTGTAATGCCTTCAATAATCGGAGGGATTACTCAAGTTGAAGGCGTTTTTGGATTTTTAATCGGAGGTACTGCTTTATTGATTGTTGTTAGTGTTGTTTTAGAAACAATGAAACAAATTAACGCGCAGCTGCAAATGCGCGAATACGAAACATTTTAACATTTGTTAAAATAAATTTTAAAAGATTGCGTTTGACAACTAATATTTTCAGCTACCGCTAGTTCAAACCCCTGCGCGGTTTGACTAGCTACATTCTCGGCGACTAATCCCGCCATACGGCGGGAACCATGC
>CAYXZK010000010.1:0-13340 GCA_964469955.1 uncultured Candidatus Saccharibacteria bacterium
TTATTGGTCGTTATCGCGATAATAGGAGTATTGGCTTCAATTATCTACGTATCTTTGAGCGCTGCAAGCAGAGAAGCTAAAATTGGAAGAGCAGAGGGAGAATTAGCTCAAATTAAAAGCGTGATAAGGACAACTTCTTTTACGCAAGACAAAGCCTTGAAAGATATCACTGGGAGCGGTTGTTCTGACTGCGCTTGTCGGACGGTAACTGATTTGAGTATTTTACCAGACACTCATCAATGTATAATAAACTGGAATAATGTAATTGATAAACTTAACCTTCCTACGGGTTTTCGCGATCCCTGGGGCTTCCCTTATCTTTTGGATGAAAATGAATTAGAATATGTTGCCGATCCTTGTAGGATGGATGGTCTTCGTTCAGCTGGTCTTGATAAAAAACTTGGCACTGCTGATGATATTAGAGTCGTGGTACCCTTTTATACGCCTCAATGCAATCCTTAGAAAAGCGTAAATGAAATTAAAATTAATAAAAATTATATGGACTTAAAAAGTTATCTTAGAAAAGCGCAAAAGGAAAAATGGGCGCTCGCGCAGTTTAATTTTTCCTCTTTCGAACAATTAAAAGGTATTTTAGCTGGGGCTAAAAAAATGAAAAGTCCGGTTATTTTAGGTACATCCGAAGGAGAAGTTAATTTCTTAGGCTTAAGAGAAACAATAGCTTTGGTTGAAATCTCAAAAACAAAGTATAGAACTCCTGCTTTTTTAAATCTTGACCATGGCAAAGATTTAAAGCTGATCAAAAGAGCGATTGATTTTGGTTATGCAGCGGTTCATTTTGACGGTTCAAAGTTGCCTCTTGAAAAAAATATCAAATATGCTAAAGAGATAGTGAAATATGCGCATAAAAAAGGGGTTTTAGTTGAAGGAGAAGTGGGCGCTATAGGAACAGAATCTTCAAAAATTTATAATCAAGAGTTTAGACTAGAAGAAAAAGATTTAACTAATCCGGAAGATGCTTATAAATTTATTAAAGAAACAAAAGTAGATAGTTTGGCAATTAGCATTGGTAATTTTCACGGAATGAAGGTTAAAGGAATTAATCCTCATCTTAAATTGAAACTATTAGAAGAAATTGAAAAGAAAACAGAAAATAGGTTTTTGGTTTTACATGGAGGTTCGGGAACTTCTGTTCAAGATATTAAAAAAGCGATAAAATTAGGAATTGTGAAAATAAACATTAACACAGAACTAAGAAAAGCTTATACTTTTTCATTAAGGAGAGAGTTGACAAAAGAAAAAGAAATTACTCCTTATAAATATATGCCAAAAGCAATTCAAGCTGTTCAGTTAAAAGTTGAAGAGAAGTTAAAAATTTTCAATTAGTCCGTTTTTATAAAAAATATAATTTTAAAAAATGTTAACGCTTAAAGCTAAAATTCGTAAGAAATTAGGAGAGAAAGTAAAAGATTTAAGGGCCGAAGGAATTTTGCCTGCTGTTCTCTATGGCCCAAAGATAAAATCTCAATCAATAGAAGTTAATTTAAAGGATTTTAAAAAAATTTTTAAGGAATCTGGAAAAAGTTCTTTAATCTCTCTTAAAATAGACAAGGAGGAAGAATCAGTTCTTGTGCACAAGATAGAAAGAGATGTTTTAAGCGGAGAATTAATTCATGTAGATTTTTATCAGCCGGTGTTGACAGAAAAGATTGAAGCAATTGTGTCTTTAGTTTTCGAAGGAGAGTCTTTGGCTGTAAAAGATTTAGGAGGAACTTTAGTAAAAGAGATTCAAGAATTAACGATAAAAGCTATCCCTCAAGACCTTCCTCATGAAATTAAAATTGACATCGGTGTTTTAAAAACTTTTGAAGATGAAATTTTAGTTAAAGATCTTAATTTGTCCAAAAACGTTGAGGTTAAAAAAGATCCAGATAGTTTGATTGTTACGGTTGTCCCTCCTACGAAATTTGAAGAAGAATTAGAAAAACCAGCAGAAGAAGAGGAAGAAGCAGTAGGTAAGACAGAAGAAAAAGCAGAAAAGACAGAAAAAGACAACGATGATAAGGAAGAGAAATAATCGGCGACAATTAATAATTAGTCATCTTTATTATTTAAATATGTTTCTTCGTTTTCCAAAAATAACTTTATTATTTGCTATAGCCTTTATTTTAGTTCTGCCAAATTTTGTTTTTTCCGAAAGAGATTTGAACCAAAGGTGTGAAGAGATAATGAATAAAGGACAACAAGATCTTTCAAAAGAAGACTATCAATCTTTATTGAAAGAGTGTCAGGCTTTTTACGAGGAAGAAGTTGCTAATATTGAAAAAAATATTAATAAAACAGGGCAAGAAAAAGAAACCCTCCAAAATAAAATTTGGAGCTTGAACAATAAAATAAAAAGCTTAGATTATCAAATTTATCAAAGTAATCTAGTTATAGATGGTTTAGAAGTCCAGATAGAAGATACGGGAAATTCAATTGAAAAAAGCCGTTCAAAAATTGAAGATTCCAAAGAGAAATTAGTTAATATTTTAAGAACAATTTACGAAGAAGAACAGAAAAGCACTCTTGAAATTTTATTATCCGAAGAAGAACTTTCTGGGTTTTTTGACAACTTAATCGCATTAGATATTTTAAATAACGAAAACAAGGAGCTTTTGCAAAGCATGCAAGATTTAAAACTAAATCTAGAAAGACAAAACGAAAATTTAGGGAAAGAAAAAGAAGAATTAGAGGGAATGGTTAAGATCCAAACGCTTCAAAAAAGCCAAAACCTTGAAACAAAACAAAGCCAACAATATTATTTAAATTTAACTGAACAAGAGTACCAAAAACAACTTGAAGAAAAAGCAGGCGTTGAAAAGAAAGCGCAAGAGGTGAGAGCAAGAATTTTTGAATTAATTGGAGTATCTAAGGCTCCTACTTTCGGAGAGGCCTATGAAATTGCTAAATACGCGGAAGGGTTAACAGGAGTTAGGCCTGCGTTTTTACTTGCTATCTTACAGCAAGAATCTTCTATTGGTAAAAATGTTGGGCAATGCTATTTAAAAAACTCCTCAACAGGAGCAGGAATTTCAATCCAGAGCGGAGCAAGCATCTCACGCGTAATGAAACCGTCAAGAGATGTTCAGCCTTTTTTGGAAATTACAAAGTCGTTAGGCAGGGATCCTTATTTAACCCCTGTTTCTTGTCCATTAGCTATTGGTTGGGGTGGAGCTATGGGACCAGCTCAATTTATTCCATCTACATGGATAATGTATAAAAACCAAATAGACAAATTGCTTGGCAGATCAGCTGATCCTTGGAACATTAGAGACGCTTTTCTTGCTTCCGCGGTTTATTTAGCCAGCTCAGGCGCTAAATCACAAACCAGAGATGGAGAATGGAGAGCCGCAATGATTTATTTTTCAGGCTCAACAACAAATTCAAGATTTTATTGGTATGCCAATAGTGTTCTAAATACCGCTGATGGCTTTCAGCAAGACATTGAAGCTCTTAAAGCGGCTAATTAAAAACTAACTTTAAGCAAGTTCTGCTTGTAGATCTTCTATTATCTTATCTAATTTTCCTTCCATAATTTCTTGAATATTAGACCAGCTCTTTTTAATTCTGTGATCCGTAATTCTGTCTTGAGGAAAATTATAGGTTCTAATTTTTTCAGCCCTTTTCGCTTCGCCGATTTGGGTTTTTCTTTTTCCTTTTAGTTTTTCTTCTTTGGTTTGTTCGTATTTTTCTAAGAGTCGGGCTGCTAAAATCGACAGAGCATTTTCTCTGTTTTGAAGTTGATTCCTTTCGTTTTGAGAAGCAACTATAATTCCTGTTGGAATATGAGTAATTCTTATCGCGGTCATTCTTTTGTTTACATTTTGACCGCCGGGTCCAGAAGATTTGTAAACATCTATTTTTAGGTCGTTTGGACTTATTTTAACTTGAGTTTTTTTGGGAGCAGCCAAAACAGCTACTGAAACAGTTGAAGTGTGGATTCTGCCTGATTTTTCAGTTTCTGGTATTCTCTGAACCCTATGGACCCCTGCTTCTAATTTCATTTTAGAAAAAACATTAACGCCTTTTAACTGAAAAATTATTTGTTTTAAACCATTTAATTCGGTTGGATGAGAATCTAAAATTTTTTCTTTCCAATTTTGCGTAATGGAATATTTTGAATACATTTTAAAAAGATCGTTAACGAACAAACTGGCCTCGTTTCCGCCTGCCCCTGCCCGAATTTCAATTATTACGGAATTAGGTTCTTCTTCGATTTCTTGGTTTTCTAATAATTTTTTAAATTCTTCTTTTAACGTTTTTTTTCTTTCTTCTAATTGAGCGTTTTCATTTTCGGCTAAAGAAAAAAGTTCAACTTCTTCTTGGTTCCTTAGAATTGTTTTGTTTTCTTGAATTTGGTTTTCAATTGCTTGAATTTCTTTTTCTTTCTCTATTATTTTTTCAAGATAATTTTTCTTTTTAGACAGTTCTTCCATTTTTTCCCAATTAGAAATAAGCTCAGGATTACTGAGTTCGCTTAATAATTCGTTGTATTCTTTTCTAATAGACTCTGTGTCAAACATACCTAATTCAGCGTTTTTAGATTATTATTAACTTCCTATTTCTTTCTTCCTTTCTTCTTCTCCATTCTTTTTCTGAACTTTTCTACCCTTCCCATGGAATCAATAATTTTCTCTTTGCCAGTGTAAAATGGGTGGCAATTTGAGCAAATTTCGATTTCCATAAATTCTTTAGTAGAGCCAATATTAAAAGTATTTCCGCAGGCACATTGAATAGTTGCCTTATCGTAGTATTTTGGATGAATATCTTTCTTCATAATATTTTAAGCGCAAATTAATTTTTTTGAGAAATTTTTAATACTTTGTTATAATAAATTCTTGTATTTTAATCTTATATTTTAATCTTATATTTTAATATTATATTTTGATATTAGCAAATTCATTAAATAAATCAAGATTAACCAATTTTTCGCTTCAATTTATCTATTTAACTATCACATAACAACTAGTTGGCCATGCGATGGCCAACCAGGCTAGTTGGCCATGCGATGGCCAACCAGATGGCCAACCAAGTGGCCAACCAGGTGGCCAACTATGTGACTAACTATCGATGGCCAACAATATGGTCGACATAATTAATCAACTCTTGTTTTTAAGATTTAAATATGTTAATCTTTAGATATTATTATGGAAAAAGAAAAACAAACCGAATTTAAATCTGATATTAACCTTGAAGAAATGGCAGGCTTGGGTTTACATTTTGGACACAAAACTTCTAGAGTTCATCCTAAAATGAAGCCGTATATCTACGGGACGCGTAATACTGTTCACATTATAGACTTAACTCAAACAGCCGTAAAACTTCAAGAAGCTCTTGATTTTATTAAAAAACTTATTTCTGAAGATAAAGTTTTGCTTTTAGTTGGAACTAAGATTCAGTTTAAGAATTTGATTAAAGATATTGCTATAAAAAGTAATTTACCTTATGTTAACCAAAGGTGGTTGGGAGGAACTATTACAAATTTTGAGATTATCAAAAAAAGAATAGAATATTTCAAAGAACTTGAGAGAAAGAAAAAAGATAGAGAATTAGAAAAATATACTAAAAAAGAAAGATCTGAATTAGACAAAGAATTAAAAGATTTGGAAGTAAAATTTGGAGGAATCAAGCGATTAGAAAAAGCGCCTGATGCTATCTTGGTATTAGATATTAAAAAAGACATTCTTGCGATTCGGGAAGCAAGGAAAAAAGGAATAAAAATTATCGCTATCGCGGACACCAATGTTGATCCAACCTTGGTTAATTACCCGATTCCAGCGAACGATGACGCTATTTCCTCTGTTAAATATATTCTCGAAAAAGTTAAGGATACAATTTTGAAGAT
The DNA here is from genome assembly GCA_964469955.1 of uncultured Candidatus Saccharibacteria bacterium. GTDB lineage: Bacteria > Patescibacteriota > Minisyncoccia > Minisyncoccales > GWA2-38-27 > CAYXZK01. The sequence goes on from CAYXZK010000010.1 coordinate 5,846, forward strand.
TAAACCAATAAATTCCTAGAAATATGATTAACATTGATCAGATAAAACAACTCCGCGCGGAGACAGGTATATCTATATCAGAATGCAAAAAAGCGTTAGAAGAATCTAAGGGTGATTTTAATAAATCAAAAGAAATTTTAAGGAAATGGGGCAAAGAATTAGCAGGTCAAAAATCTAATAGAAAAGCGGGCTTGGGCATAATTGAAACATATGTTCATCCTGATAAAAGAATAGGTTCAATGATAGAGCTGCGGTGCGAAACAGATTTTGTTGCTAAATCAAAAGATTTTAAGGAATTAGCGCATGAAATTTGTTTACAGGTCGCGGCAACAGATCCTCTTTTTTTGGAAGAAGAAAACATTCCCGAAAAATTTTTAAACGAAGAAAAAGAAATTTATAAAGAACAATTAAAAAACTCAGGCAAACCACCAGAGATTATGGAAAATATATTAGAGGGAAAATTAAAAAAGTATAAAGAGGGGGTTTCTTTAATGTCTCAACCTTGGGTCAAAGATCAGGAAAAAACAATCAAAGATTTAGTTGATTTATATATTTCTAAATTAGGAGAGAATATAATGGTTAAAAATTTTATAAAATACGAGATATAAAAAAAATTGTTAAAAAGACCAAGAAAGAATTAACTTAGTATTTATTATCATTATGTTAGAAGTATTTGCTATAGTCATATTATTTGGAAGTCTAGCGGGGATGGGATTAATTGTGATTCGTAAAATTTCAATTTTAGCCGAATTGTCTTCTCAAGAGATTCAACCAGGACCTGTTAAAAGATTAAGCAATAAAATTAGAGACAAAAAAACTTTAAAATTTTTGTCAAAAGATATCATTTTACAAAAAGCTCTTTCTAAAATTAGGATTTTGACATTAAAAACTGACAATAAAGCAGATAGTTTGTTAATAAAACTAAGGCAGAAATCAAGAAAGGAAAGGAACGATTTTTCAGATGGATATTGGAAAAAAGTCAATTCTCTAAAGAATGAACCGCGCAATAAATTTGAGGAAACCAATAAATCTCGAGATTTTAGTAAAACAAATAAAAAAAGTTTTCCTAAAACCTAAAAGCTAAAAAATAGAAACCAAAAATCAAATCTTTTTTATTTGCCAGGATAGCTCAGTGGAAGAGCAACGGTTTTGTAAACCGTAGGTCGTGGGTTCGAATCCCTCTCCTGGCTTAATTGTGGAATAATTGTTTTCAAGGAATTGACAAAGATTTTTAAAAAAGTAGAATAAAGAAAGAAAAAATAAGCAAGTACATTGAAAATTATTTTTGTTAAATAATTTAACTTAAACTAAGATTATCGAAAAACAATATTTAGCAAAACAATATGGAGAAAGTTTAGTTTTTTAGAGTTGCTCCGACTCTAGTCCCTGTAAAGGGACATCATTTTATTTTGAGAGTTTGATCTTGGCTCAGGATGAACGCTAGCGGCGTGGATAAGGCATGCAAGTCGAACGGTCCCGCATTTTTTGCGGGATAGTGGCAAACTGGTTAGTAACACGTGGGTAATGAACCCTAAAGACAGGCATAATCCGCTGAAAGGCGGACTAATTCCTGATAGTCTGCGGATTTAATTTATTAAATTTGTAGTAAACGGAAGCTTCGGTAACCGCTTTAGGATCAGCCCGCGGCCTATCAGCTAGTTGGTAAGATAACAGCTTACCAAGGCTATGACAGGTAGGGGATGCTAGAACATGTTCCCCAACAATGGAATTGAGATACTGTCCATACTCCTACGGGAGGCAGCAGTCGAGAATATTCGACAATGGGCGAAAGCCTGATCGAGCGACGCCGCGTGCTCGAAGAAGCTCTTAGGAGCGTAAAGAGCTTTTCTGGAGGAAGAACCCTCGGGTGACGGTACTCCAGGAATAAGGGGAGGCTAATCACGTGCCAGAAGCCTCGGTAAGACGTGATCCCCAAGTGTTATCCGGATTTATTGGGCGTAAAGAGTTCGTAGGCTCTTTGTTAGGTTCTTTGTTAAATTTCTAGGGCTTAACCTTAGAACTGCAGAGAAAACCAGCAAAGTAGAGGGCGTTAGAGGCTGATAGAACGGTCGGTGTAGGGGTGAAATCCGTTGATATCGACCGGAATACCGAAAGCGAAGGCATTCAGCTGGAGCGACCCTGACGCTGAGGAACGAAAGCTAGGGGAGAGAAGAGGATTAGATACCCTCGTATTCCTAGCTGTAAACGATGGACACTAGCTATCTGAAGTGTCGACCCTTTAGGTGGCGAAGCTAACGCGTTAAGTGTCCCGCCTGGGAAGTACGGCCGCAAGGCTAAAACTCAAAAGAATAGACGGGGCTTTACACAAGCGGTGGACCATGTGGCTTAATTCGATGATAAACGAGGAACCTTACCAGGACTTGACATTCAGACGCCGTTTTTCCGAAAGGAAAAACTTCTCACAAGGACGTCTGGACAGGTGTTGCATGGTTGATGCAACCAAAAAAATACGACCCTTTTTGGAGCAATCCAAATCGAAAACCAGCTCATAACGGTGAAACCCTAATTATTTTATGATATAATCAAAATAATGGGCAATACCGTGGGAAGTACAAGTACTAATTTTTGTAATTTTTATTCAAACGAAGAAGATGCTTATATCCTTGGTCTTTGGTGCGCTGATAGTTATTGGTGGTCAAGCTCAATTGGCTTAAGCAATACAGATTTAAGTTTGGTAAAAAGATTTAGAAGGTTTCTAAGAAATTTCTTTCCAAACGATAGAATAAGATTTAACAGGAATCATTTATTTGTGAATAGTCGTCCATTATTAAGAGAATTTGTTTCTGCAAAAAATAATTTAGAGAAATTAAAGAAAAAAGGAATTCTTAAGGCATATTTTGCAGGTCGATTTGATGGCGATGGTTCAATAGACAAAAACCTAAGGAATGATTGTAGAATTGTTTATAGGAAAGAAAGCGAAGCCATAACAGATAAAATGCTTCTTAAAAGAATTAATAAAGAATTAATATTGATAATACGAAAATTTATTACTACAAAAGCGCAAGAACCTTTTGTTTGTATGTTTCTCGTTATCAATCAGAAAATTTTTTAAAGAAAATCTTATCTCATTCATTAAAATTACAAAAATTAGTACTTGTACCCCGTAGAGACTTAGTTTTTCACAAGATTAAAACAAAATCTAAAAAAACTTAATGGTGGAAATCCCATCATTAAACGCTGGTCCCATACAAAATATGGGAAATGGTATAGTCCGTACCATAGGTAACTATGGAATAATATGGTCGTCAGCATGAGTCATGAGATGCTCCCTTAAATGGGGTATCATGCGCAACCCTCACTCTATGTTTTATTTGTCATAGAGAACTGCCCGAGATAATTGGGAGGAAGGTGAGGATGACGCCAAATCAGCATGACCCTTTGATGTTCTGGGCTGCACACGTGGTACAATGGGGCTGACAATGGGCGAAGCCGTAAGGCGGAGGTAATCCCATCAAACGGCCTCTCAGTTCGGATTGAGGTCTGAAATTCGACCTCATGAAGCTGGAATCGCTAGTAATCGCCAATCAGCTATGTGGCGATGAATATGTTTCTAAAGCTTGTACTCACCGCCCGTCACGTCAAGCGAGCTGGGAATGCCCGAAGTCCTTGCCTTGAGCAGGGCCTAAGGCAGATTCAGTAAGAAGGACGAAGTCGTAACAAGGCATGGGTAGCGGAAGCTGTCCATGGATCATTTCATTTTAAAACAACTTTTAGTTGTTTGTGTCGATTATTATTGAAAATCGAGAATTCTATTTTCAACAATAGGGTGTTGACCGAAAACCTAAAATAACGGTTAGTCGGAGCAACTCTAAGAAACTAAATATTTTTGAAACTTAAAGCTATCTAAAAATACGCAGGCAATATGACTGCGTATTTTTACTTGGCAAAATTAATATTTTTTGCTAAAATTACATAATTAAAATAATTAATAAATGGGCGTGTAGCTCAGTTGGTTAGAGCGTTTCACTGATAATGAAGAGGTCCCAGGTTCAAGTCCTGGCACGCCCACATAAACTTTTCAAATCATTGATTAATGGTTATTGATTATTGCTAATTGATCGTTGATAAGCAATTAGCAACAAGAATGAAGAGGGCCTATAGTTTAATGGTAGAATACCGCTTTTGCATAGCGGATACGGCAGTTCGATTCTGCCTAGGTCCACCATAACAAATTTATACGGTTTTTTATAAATTATCGGAAACATTGCTCTTTTATAAAACTAATTTAAAGTGGCTATAACAGATAAGCCAATATACAATAAAGGGTCAATATTCTGCATTTAAAAACCAGTTAGGCTACATAGCGATGGCTTATTAGTAGTCCACTCAAAGCATGCGCGAAGATACAAAAATTTTTAAATTGTAATCTTTTACAATTAATATTATGTACGACCCCAAAAAAGCTCATTATCTTGTTGTAACAGGAATCATTGTAAAAGATGGAAAATTTTTGATTACGAAAAGAGCACCAACCGAAAAAGCATTTCCAAATCAATGGACTGTTCCGGGTGGTAAATTAGAATTAGATGATTACGCAAAAAGACCAAAAGATACTTCTACTCATTGGTATAATATTTTTGAAGATTTGTTAAAAAGAGAAGTTATGGAAGAAGTCGGTTTAACTATGAAAAATATTCGTTACTTAACAAGTCTTTCATATATCCGTTCTGATAATATTCCAACGGTAATTGTTAGTCTTTTTGCTGACCACCACGAAGGAGAAATTAAACTTTGTCCTGCTCTCACAGAATATGTTTGGGTAACTTTTGAAGAAGCAAAAAATTACGAGTTAATTGAAGGGATTTATGAAGAATTGGAAATGCTTGACAAACTTCTTAAAGGAGAAGAAGTTGGCGTTTGGCAAAAGAAAGAATAAGCGCGTGATTTTTCCTACCCTAATCTAGCGCCATCGCTACTTCCTCACTTCGTTCGCACCACCACGCCTTGCAGGCTCTCCTCCTTTCAGTCGTCGGGGGCGTATAACAAGGGTTATATGAAATTGAGTTTGAGTTTTCTTAATTATTGAAAGGGCAACTTTTTTAGAAAAATTTATAACATTCACTTCTTAAATAATATTATGACGAATAATTTACAAGAAAAGTTCGATAAAGTACTTAAAATTTTTGTCGATAAACACAAGAAAAATCCTAATGTTCTTGCAGTCTTAGTTTCAGGTTCTTATATCCATCAAACACCAGATAAAAATTCGGATTTAGATGTTTATGTATTACTCGAAAAAGCAAAAATGAGAGAAAGAGGCAATACTTGGATTAATGGAGTTGAAATTGAGTATTTCGTCAATCCTGTAAATCAAGTTAGATACTATTTTGAAACTGAAACAGGCAGTAAAGCACCTTGCACTGCCCATATGTTCGCAAATTCTAAAATCCTTTATCAAAAAGATAAAACCATAAATCAATTGATAAAAGAGGCAAAAGCCATTTTGAAAAAGAAAATGCCTACTATGAAAAAAATGGATTTAGAATTTGCTAGGTACGGTATTGATGATACTCAGAAAGATTTAGAAGATGTTTATCTGAAAAAAGACATTTTTTCTTTTTCTTTGGTAGCAAATAATTTATTACAAGAATGCTTAGATTTGTTTTTCAAGGTTCACAGGATTTCTAAAGAAAAATCAAAGAGACTGCAAAAACAACTAAAATCAATCGACAAAAATTTTGAAAAATTATATACAAGTGCTTTAATCGAAAAAGATATTGATAAACAATATAACCATATCAATAAACTTGTAAATTATATTGAAAAGTTGATTGGGGGCAAAAGACCAAAGGAATGGATTTTAAGAAGTGAATGTACCGCAAAGTAAAAAAGTTGCCCTTAATTATTGACGAGACGAAAACTCAAACTCAACTTACTCCGTTTCACTCGGCACCACGCTGTGCTTTCGTCGCTATTGTTCCTCACTCTTGTATACAGTTCAGCCCTCGGCTCGGGTTTCACCTAAATTTTGCTCCTTTCAGCCGCAAAACTTCGGATGAGTCGCGGACGTTATGTGCAATCCGCCTCCGCCCGCCTTTAATAACAACTTTTATAATGTTTGAATAATCTACAATAATTATGACTAATAAAAAATGTATAATAATTCATGGATGCCCTTCAAATGTTGAAAAGGCAATGAATCCAGAAACAAGAACTTATGATAAATATTGGATTCCTTGGACTAAAAAACAACTTCTCGCTAACCATATTGAAACGGAAACTCCTCTTATGCCCTCGCCCTGGGAACCAGATTATGTAAAATTTAAGCGCACTTTCGAAGAATATACTGTTGATGAAAATACAATTCTAATTGGACATAGTTGTGGCTGTGCTTTTTTGGTGCGCTGGCTTGGAGAAACAAAAAGAAAAATTTTCAAACTGATACTTGTCGCTCCTTGGAAAATTCCTGATAAAGACGATGAACATAGAAAGGAATTTTACCTTTATCCTATTGATGAAACCATCAAGGAGCGAGTAGAAGAAATCGTAATGTTTACTGCTGATGACGAAGAAGATGATGGAAAAGAGAGTGTGAAAATTTTTCATAAATCCCTTGGAGGAAAAGTTATAGAATTGAAAGGGCGAGGGCATTATTGTTTAGATGATATGGGAACAGAGAAGTTTCCTGAATTATTAAAAGCGATTACTGATTAAACGGGGCATCCATTAGTGACGGGCGGAAAAAACGGACTCACTCCGCTACACTTCGTGCCACGTTGCGCTCTCCTCCTTTCAGTCGTCGGGGCGTATAACAAGAGATATACGGTTTAGCCCTCGGGGTTCGTCGTCCCTCATCCAAATTTTCTCCGCTACGTTTCAGAAAAACTTCGTATATCCCTGACGTTATATGAAATCTTGAACCCAAACAACAAAGTTTATTAATCTTTTAACATCAACATTATTATGGAACTAAAAGAATTATTGGAATTCATTGATTTAGAAAATCAAAGACTAATCGAAAGATTTGGCAAGAATTCATCCTCACAACAAGAAAGAATTTTGGCAAGAACGGTTAAATTAACTGAAGAACTCGGCGAATTATGTAATGAGGTTTTAGCTTTTAATGGAGATCAAAGACAAAAAAAATTAGATAATCACGATAAAAATAATTTGCCTCACGAATTTGCCGACGTCATAATTACGACATTACTTCTTGCCAAATCAATGAATGTTGATGTTAAAGAAGCATTGATAAGTAAGATAGAAAAGATTAATAAAAGATACGAATAAGTTTGGGTTCAAGACTCAAGGGGACGCTGCGCTTTCGTCGCTATCGCTCCTCACCCTCGTATAACAAGGAATGAAAGGAAAATTACTCGGCTCGCAATTTTCCCAAATTTTTCTTACACTTCGTTCCAGAAAAACTTCTTTTATCCCTAATGTTAGGCGAAATTGTGCTGATTTTTTCTTCATTTTTTCGCCATTATCAATTAACATATAATCATATGGATGAACAAAACAATCTACAATCAAA
>CAYXZK010000011.1:0-1853 GCA_964469955.1 uncultured Candidatus Saccharibacteria bacterium
ACGGCAGATTACGAAGAATATTCCCCAAAGGGACTAAATATATAGATGTGGATCAAAAGAAACTTGACGAAATAGTTTGTCTAATGAACAATACTAAGAGAAAATGTCTTAACTGGCGTACACCAAAAGAGGTATTTATGGGTCGATGCACTTCAAGGTAGAATTTAAGGGTAAGTCCATGCACATTTCGGACAAATTGATTTGGGGTTAAAATAGAAAAGAGCGGTATAATAGTAGTGTTAGACTAATAACAAAACTATTAAAACCACTCAATTCTATGAACAATTATAACATTTTGACGGATTATGAAAAGCAGAAAAAATTGCAAGAGATAGATGAGGAATGCCGGCGAATAAAAAGAGGCAAATACTGGGTGCTTAAAAGATTAGGCGTCCCCAAGAGCACATATTACGATTGGCTAAAAACAGGTGGGGCAACTAAGAGTAGGGCACCACATACAGTTTGGAACAAAACTCCGGAGATCATTGAAGATATAATTATTAAAATACGAGATGATATGAATCTATATCGCTCAGAAAGATCATATTTAGGCATTGCCAATAAACTGAATAATGCCGGAGTATTCATAACAAAAAATGGTGTCTGGAGCGTACTTAAACGACATGGCAAAAACAGACAATTCAGAGAGATTAAAAAAACATTTATTATCTATCCGAGAAGCCAACGATTTTTAGATGTAGTCTGTATTGACGATATTGGGCTCACCAACAAAAAACCAAGAGAATTGAGTGTATTTAATGCCATTGATGAATATTCGCAGGAATCAGTAGCCATTTTATTCGTTCAACACCGAATTAATCGCTATGATGTAATTGGATTATTAGAAATAATTAAAAGGAGATACGGCCGATATCCAAAAATAGTGAGATTGGATAATGCACAGGCGCATAAAAGTATATTGGCTAAAGAATTCTGTTTACAAAATAATATTGAATTGCAATTTATTGACAAGGGGACGCCACAACAAAATTGGCCAGTGGAGTCATTTAACGGAGTATTACAAAAAGATTTGTTCAATTCTAAATTATGGGGAGGTTGGAGTGATTTAACTAACAAGCAAGAAATATTGGAGGACTATGCTGAATATTATAATACTAAAAAACTATTGGACTCAGATCCGCTTAAACGAACGCCGCGAGAAATAGCTACTGGCAAGACATCAATTCTAACTCAACAACGATTAAAAATTAAATTATTGAGAAAGCATCGGGGCCAAGTAATAGCTTGGCAAGAAATTATTAAAAATCTTAAACAAAATACTATTATTACCGAATCTCTATCACAACCCACTTGTCATTTGTCCGAAATGTGCGTAAACTGAGCATCTATTGACAGAATGTAATTAAAATGATATAATATCTTTGAAAAAATAATGAACCTTAAAATCATTTGCTACAGTAGAAAGGAGTGTAATATTAAACTTTTTTCTACTGTGGCAAAATCAACAAAGATTAGCCCAACAGTGATAACCCGCAACTAAGTTTAAAAATAAACACAGTTGCAAAATTATAGGAGATATAACCATGAGCTCAAAGAATGATTTAATGCTCGATGTTGGCCAAGCCGTTGAATTGAAATTGGCTTTCCGTCGCAATGGTTGGAATAATGCGGAAATTAAAACTTTGTCGAAAGGAGGTATTCTGACTGATGTTTTAAAAGTTATAAAAGGTCAAGCAGAGATCAAGGTGATCGAACGCCTAATCGATTGCGATGCCAATCCTTTTATCCCCAATGGCTGGTCAGTCGAAGAACACAAGAAAGGCGGAATGTTCAAATTCAATCCGGAAAAAATTTCTTTATATCTGTCTAAAAAGCAGAAAAAAGGAAGTATC
>CAYXZK010000012.1:0-10328 GCA_964469955.1 uncultured Candidatus Saccharibacteria bacterium
GCATGGTTCCCGCCGTATGGCGGGATTAGTCGCCGAGAATGTAGCTAGTCAAACCGCGCAGGGGTTTGAACTAGCGGTAGCTGAAAATATTAGTTGTCATGTATATCAACATCTTAACATCTAAACATCTATGCAAAAAATGATAAAATTAGTTTCTACATATTTGCTTATTTCTACGATAGTGATTACTGGTCTTGCTTTTTGTTTAAGCACACAAGCAGAAGAAGTTCAGGTTTCCGAAGAAATAGCTCTTGAACAGGAAGTTTCCGCTCAAGACTTAGGGGTAAAAGACCCTTGGCTTTTGCCAGACAATTATCTTTATTTTATTAAAGATTGGAATAGAGGAATTCAGTCTTTCTTTACGTTTAATTCAATCAAAAAAGCAGAGCTAAAATCAAAATTTGCCAACGAGAGATTAATAGAAATTAAAAAAATGGCGGAAGATAACAAAGAATCTGAAATTATAGAAAAAGCAACCGAAAACTATAAAAAAGAAATTGAAAGAATTAGAGAAATAGCCGGGAAAATTAAAGAAAAAGCCAAAGACAACCCAGAAATAAATAGTTTCTTGGATAAATTCTCTGAACATCAAATTTTACACCAAAAAATACTTGATAAGCTTGAAAACCAAGTTCCAGAAAAAGCTTTCCAGAAAATAAGAGAAGCCAGAGAACAACATTTGGAAAAATTTGGAGAAATAATGACAAAGCTTGAAGATAGAAAAGATAAAATTAAAGAAAGATTAGAAGATGGTCTTCAAAAAATAAAAGGAAGCGAGTTTAAAGATTTTAAAAATTTAGAAATTCTTCAAGAATTAGAAGAAAAATTTCCAAATGAAGCCAAAGAAACTATTCAAGAAATTCGTGAAAAGATTTTAGAAAACTTACAAGAAAGCTTAGAGAAAACCCCTATTCAGAACCAAGCAAGGTTTCAAAATTACATAGAAAAAATTGACGGCGACAAAGAAACCCATTTGGAAATTATAGAAAACCTTGAGGCAGAAACAGAAAAATTACCCGAAACGCCCAGAAATCTCCAGCTTAGAACCCAACTAAAAAGAATTAAATCTTCTCTGGAAACAAGTGGAAATGAATAATTTTTATCACATCACGACTTTTGGATGTCAAATGAATCATTCAGACTCTGAACGCATTTCATCTTTTTTAGAAAAAAAAGGTTATAAACCGGCTTCAAAAATTGATGAAGCCGGTTTAATCGTTGTTAATATGTGTTCTATTAGACAATCTGCCGTAGATCGCGTTTATGGAATTTTCCCAAAATTAAAAAAACTCAAAACAAAAAATCCAAAACTTGAAACTGTTTTAACTGGATGTATTTTAAAAAAAGATAAACAAAAATTCCTTAAAATTTTTAGTTTTGTTTTAAATATTAATGAATTCTTAAATACAAAAAATTATCTTATAATCCAACCAAAATATTCAAACAATTTTTCGGCTTTAGTTCCTATCTCTAATGGTTGTAATAATTCTTGTTCTTATTGCGTAGTTCCTTTTACACGCGGACCGCTGTTATGTCGCGATCATAAAAAAATATTAAAAGAGATAAAAGAAATTATCAAAAAAGATTTTAAAGAGATTTGGCTTTTAGGGCAAAATGTAAACGATTATTTATCGCCTTCAAACTCAAATATAAATTTTACTGAACTTCTAAAATTAATTAACGCTTTAGCGGGAAATTTTTGGATTAGATTTACTTCGCCTCACCCTTATTATTTCTCTGACGAGCTAATTAAAATTATGGCAGAAGGAGAAAAAATTACTCCATATCTCAACTTACCAATTCAATCAGGAGATAATGAAATTTTAAAAAAAATGAAACGACCTTATTCTGTCTCTGATTATAAAAAATTGGTTCAAAAAATTAGAAAAAAAATTCCTTCTATTTGCTTATCAACTGACATAATCGTCGGTTTCCCCAACGAAACAAAGAAACAATTTGAAAATACCGTGAATATTTTTAAAGAAATAAAATTTGATATGGCTTATATTTCTAGATACTCTCCCCGATCCGGAACTCTGGCCGAAAAAATAAAAGACAATATTTCTAAAAAAGAGAAAGAGAAAAGAGAAAAAATTTTAACTGAAATTTTAAAAAAAATAGCTTTGCGCAAAAACAAAAAATATATTGGAAAAACCATAACTGTTTTGCCAAATAAATATAAGAACGGAATTTTAACGGGTAAATCTCATGACTATAAAACAGTTAAATTAAAAAGCAGGCACGATCAAACAGGAAAGTTCATAAAAGTAAAAATTACAAAGGCTTTGCCTTGGGGTTTAAAAGGAGAATCGCGCTTAAAAGATAAATAGACATAATTCTATGAAAAAACAATCTAAAAATAGATTGATTGTTATTTTAGGTCAAACTGCTTCTGGAAAAACCGATCTGTCAATTAAACTTGCTAAAAAATTCAACGCCGAAATTGTTTCAGCTGATTCCAGGCAAGTTTATCAAGGAATGGATATTGGAACAGGCAAAATTAGTAAAAAAGAAATGCAAAGCATCCCCCATTATCTTTTAGACGTTGCTTCGCCTAAAAGAAAATTTACCATAGCGCAATATAAAAAATTAGCTCTAAAAAAAATACATTTAATTCATAAGAAAAATAAAATCCCTTTTTTGGTTGGAGGCACAGGTTTTTACATTAAATCCATAGTTGAGGGAATAGTTTTGCCAGAAGTAAAGCCCAACTGGACATTAAGAAAAAAACTTGAGAAAAAAAATGCACAAGAACTTTTTGAAATTTTAAAAAAAATTGATCTTAAGAGAAGCAAAACAATTGAAACTAAAAATAAAAGAAGATTAGTCCGCGCTATTGAGATTGCTACAAGCATTGGCAAATCCCCTGAACTTAAGAAATATCCCGAATTTGACGTTTTAGTTATTGGAATTAAAAAAGAAAAAAAAGACCTAAACAAATTAATTAAAAAAAGATTGTTAAAAAGGCTTAAACAGGGCCTAGTTGTGGAAATAAAAAAACTCCATAAAAATGGAGTAAGTTGGAAAAGATTGGAAGAGTTTGGATTAGAGTATAGATTCGTAGCTCAGTATGTTCAAGGAAAGATGAAATACAATGAAATGATAGAAAAACTACAAAAAGAGATTGAACATTTTGCCAAACGACAGATGACTTGGTTTAAGAGAGATAAAAAAATTAAATGGATAAAAACTTATAGACAAGCTGAAAAATTTTTGGAAGAATTTATAGGGTCAAAATAAAAATTATTTTTTAAGCATTTCTTTCAATAAACGCTTGGCAACATCTGGATTTGCTCTTCCTTGGCTTTTAGCCATAACTTGCCCTATTAAAAATTGAAGGACATTTTCTTTTCCTTGTTTGTATTCGGCAACTGGTTTTGAATTTTTAAAAATTATTTCTTTTACAATTTTCTGGATTTCTTTCTCGTCAGATAACTGGCTTAAACCCTTTTCTTTAATAATATGAGAAGGATCGCTTCCTTTTTTAAACATTACTTCCAAAATCTGCTTAGCTGTTTTGCTTGTTATTTCGCCTTGATAAATAAGAGAAATGAATTCTGCGAAATTTTCAGCAGTTATCAAAAAATTTTTGTCGGAAATCAAAGCACCTTTAAGCAATGATTGTAGATCTGTAATAATATAGTTAGACGCAAGCTTGATAAGTTTCTTTCTTTGGTCTTCAGAAATTTTACTTTTTAGTTCAATTGTCTTTGTCCATTCTTTTAGCTCCGAGATAACTTTTTCAAAATAAGCGCTTAAGGCCTTGTCTTGAATAAAAATCTCAATTTCCTTGTCTGTTAAGAAATACTCTTTCCTAAATCTTTCCCTTTTTTGTTTAGGTAGTTCGGGTATTTCGGCTTTTATTTTTTGAATAAATTCGTCTTCTAAATGCATTGTTGGTAAATCAGGCTCTGGGAAATATCTATAGTCATGCGAACTTTCTTTCGCCCGTTGTCCAACCGTAGCTTTTTTTGATTCGTTCCAACCTCTTGTTTCCTGAAGAATTTTTCCTTTTGCCTCTAAAATTTTTTCCTGTCTTTTGATTTCACAGTTAATGGCTTGTTCTACTATTTTAAAAGAATTTAAATTTTTAACTTCAACTTTGGTTCCTAAATCATTTAACGGTTTGTTCTTTTCAATAAGAGATATATTAACCTCAACACGCATTTGCCCCTTTTCCATATTAGCCCCAGAAACATCTAAATATCTCAAGATTAATTGCAGTTCCTCGGCAAATTTTCTTACTTCTTCGGCAGTTCTAAAATCAGGCTCAGTAACCATTTCCATCAAAGGAATTCCAGCCCGATTAAAATCAACCAAAGAAGATTCTTTTGAATGAATTAACCTGCCCGTATCTTCTTCTAAATGAATTCTTGTTATTCTGATTTTTCTATTTTTTTCAGATGAATTTTCCAGCCCAGAAATTTCTAAAAAACCTTTTTCGCAAAAAGGCTTATCGTATTGTGAAATCTGATAACCTTTCGGCAAATCAGGGTAAAAATAGTTTTTTCTGTCAAATTTTGATTCTTTCAAAATTTTACAGTTCAAAGCTAAACCTGTTTTGATTGTTTTTCTAATCGCTTCTTCGTTGGCAACAGGCAATGCTCCGGGTTGCGCTGTACAAACTGGACAGATATTAACATTCGGTTTTATTTCATCAGAATTATTCAAACAACCACAAAACATTTTACTTTTAGTGTTTAATTCAACATGTATCTCTATCCCAATAATAGTTCTATACTTCATAAAAATAAAATTAATTTTTTAATATCTTAATCATAACAAAAAAAATTGTTTAAATAATTTTTGCGCTTTTACCGTCTTCGCTGATTTTGAAATCATCAAAAATAACAGGCACTTTCTTTTGTAATTCGTTCAAGAGATTAACCATTGTTTGCCTTATTTCCCAATGGGCATCAGGAGAGCAGCGTAGTTTAAAAATATGGCGCCATTGCCTAAAATTCGCTGTGATGACAATTTGAGCTTTAATTCCTATTGGCAAAATCTGTCTAGCGTCTTGCGCAACCCAGCCTACTTTTCTTAGTCCTCTATACATCTGTTCATTAAGATTTATCCAGTCTTGAAAAGAAACCTTAATTTCTCTATTGTCTTCAAGCTTAAGCGTAACTAATTTTTCAGCAGCATCTTTGTCTGGCGGAATTACAACCAAAAAATCGCTTTCGTCAACATACCTTGTTGACTCTTGGGTATAAGCCGCTAATCGATGACGCACAAGCTCATGTGTAAATCCCCTTGAGAGGTTATTAAACTCAACCGTCAAAGCGGAATGTTCAATAACTGATTCATGCCCCAGTTTTCTAAGCACTCCTACAAATTTCACAGCTGAATCATTCGTAATTTTTTCTCGGCTTTGATAAGCAGTTCGTCCTGCCAATTCAATTAGCTCTAAATGGCTTTCACCTTTTAAGCCTGCCATAATTGATAAAATTTTGTACGAGCCTTGGTTTTTTAAGATTTTTGCCATTTTATATTCTTCTTTAATTATAAGGTTTTTAAAAGAAGTCTTTTAATTTGACCAAAGACATTTTCAATTGATTGTTCAGCGTCTATAATATAAATATTTTTAAAACGTTCTGGCAATATCTTATAAATATCCCAAACCTTAGCAAGCTGTTCTCTTTTTTCAAAAAGAGTTTTTGGGTTTCCTCTCTTTTCAATTCTATTAATACAAGTTTCGGGTTTCACTTTTAATAAAAAAGTAAGGTCGGGCAATAAGAAATTTTCGTTCATTTTAATCAATTCATTTAAATCAGCTCCGTGAGCCGCGCCATAAGCAAAAGTTGAAAAATAATATCTGTCAGAAATCACTACTTTGTTCTGTTTTAAATTTGGGATAATTTTACGCTCTAAATGCTCTTTCCTATCTTGAGCGAATAATTCTTGTAATTCCAGCGCGTCTATTTCTAAACTTTTATCTAAAACTTCTTTAATTTTTTTGCCTGATATGGATTCTTGGGTTGGTTCTTTTGTTGTGATGACTTGATATCCTTTTTGGACTAAAAAAGCGTTCAGTAATTTTACTTGAGTGCTCTGCCCTGAACCATCAAGTCCTTCAATAACAATAAATTTTCCAGTATAGTTATTTTTCTCCATACATTTTGTTGTTCTGATCTTTGCCGTATTGATATTTGTCGTCTAGAATGTCTCTTTCTTTCCATTCATTAACCCAATCTTTAATATAAAATATTTTTATGCCATCTTCTTTAAGAGAAGAAACAACGCTGGTTAGGCCAGAGTTAATAATCATTTTCTTACAAATGTAACAAGGAAAACTATCAACTTTTTCGCCCTGTCCATTTTCGGCGTAAAGATACATGTTGCCGTTTAAAACGCTTACACCTGCCCGAGCCGCGTTAATTATAGCGTTTTGTTCAGCATGCACGCTTCTGCAAACCTCATATCTTTGCCCATGAGAAATATTTAGCTTATTCCTTAGACATTCGCCCCTTTCCAAGCAATCTTTTGTTTCTCTGGGAGCGCCTATGTATCCAGTTGATATAATTTGATCGTCTTTAACAATAATAGCGCCAGCTTTTAACCTAAAACAAGTAGACCTCTGCGCAATTTGTTTAGCTATTTCTAAGTAGTATTCGTTTTTTGAAGGCCTCATAATCAATGAACAACGAACAACGAACAATAAACAATAAAGAAAATAAATTAATTTAATACTGTTCGCTGTTCATTGTTCGCTGTTTTATTCTATTTCTATACCCATGTTTTTAGCTGTCCCCTCCACTATCCTCACTGCTTTTTCAATACTGGGCGTATTTAAATCTTGAATTTTCTTTTGCGCGACTTCTTTTAACTGCGCTTTAGTAATTTTGGCAACCTTAGTTTTATTTGGAGCGCCAGACCCTTTTTCAATTCCAGCTTCCTTTTTTAAAAGCTGTGAAGTAATTGCCTGTTTTACCTTAAATTCATAACTGCTATCTTCGTAAATCGTAATCTTAACAGGAAGCTTAAAATTTGATTGATCTTTTGTCTGGTCATTAAAACTTTGACAAAATTGAGCGATATTAATTCCATACTGCGCTAAAGCAGGACCAACCGGAGGAGCAGGTGTAGCTTTTCCGGCAAATATATGCAGTTTTACTATTGCTTTTATTTTCTTAGCCATAAATTTATTAAATTATTATATTTTTTTAATCTGCAAAGAATCTAATTCAACGGGCGTGTCTCTGCCAAACATATTTACAAGCACTTTAAGCTTCCCTCTTTCTTGGTCTATTTCTGAAACAATTCCGTCAAAATCTTTAAATGGCCCATCAACAATTTTAACTGTGTCACCTTTTTTGACTTCAATTTTATATTGAGGAGTTTCGGTCTCTATTATTTTTCTTAAAGTTTTAATCTCTTTTTCAGACACAGGCACAGGCGTAGTGCCTACTCCTATAAACCCTGTTACATTGGGAGTATTTCTTACAATATACCAAGAATCGTCGGTTACAATCATTTCCACCAAAACATAGCCGGGATAGATTTTTTCTTCTATTTCTTTTTTCTTCCCGTTTTTAATTTTTATTTTTTTTTCTTTGGGAACTAAAACATTAAAAATTTTATCGCCTATGTCAAAAGACTCAATTCTTTGTTTGAGGCTTTTCGCAACCGCGTCTTCGTAACCAGAATAAGTATGCACTACATACCAATTTTTTTGTTGAGGTAATTGTTGTTTAGGCACAATCTATTAAATAAAAACAATTAGGAATCAATAGTTATTTACTACTTATAAATAATTATTGGTCGCTCCCTGTTTGTTATTCTATAAAAAAATCTAATATTCTTTTCAGAACAGCATCGCAAGAACCTAGAAAAACAGCTACGCCAAGGGAAACTCCAACGACAATCAGAGTATATTTAATCGCGTTTTTGCGTGTTGGCCAATTAACTTTTTTCATTTCTAACTTAACGTCTTTCAAGAAATTACTAATTTTTCTAAATAAATTATTCATTTTATAAATCCTAAGAATTCTTTAAATTATTAAAAAAGGCCTTTAGGCCCGTTATTCTCAATAGAATAATAGCCCAAAAAAGACTTGCTGTCAATAATTTAAAATTAAATATCTAAGTTTTTAACTTTTTTAGCATAGGCCTGAATAAATTTCTTTCTAGGCAAAACTTCTTCCCCCATCAATATATCAAAAATCTTATCAGCTTCATGAACATCTTCAATATTAACCTTTAGCAATACGCGTTTTTCGGGGTTCATAGTGGTTTCCCATAATTCAGAACTATTCATTTCACCCAATCCTTTGTATCTTTGGATTAAAGGAGTTGTTTCTTTTTTTATTGATTCTAAAATTTTGAGTTTTTGCGCTTCAGTATAAGCATATTGGATTTGCTTTCCAATATTAATTTTATAAAGCGGCGGCTGAGCAATATAAAGATAACCGTTTTCAATTATTGATCTAAAATGACGATAGAAAAGAGTGAGCAATAATGTTTTAATGTGGTTTCCATCTGAATCAGCATCTGCCATAAGAATAATTTTATGATATCTTAATTTTTCAATATTAAAATCTTCGGCAATTGCTGTTCCTAACGCTATAATTAATGTTCTAATTTCTTTTGATGCTAAAATTTTGTCCAATCTGGCGCGTTCAACATTTAAAATTTTTCCGCGCAAAGGTAAAATAGCCTGAAAATGCCTATCTCTGGCCTGTCGTGAACTTCCTCCAGCCGATTCTCCTTCAACTATGTAGATTTCAGAATCTTCAGGTTTTTTCGAAATACAATCAGATAATTTACCAGGCAAAGCAAGTCCTTCCAAAACCCCTTTTCTTAAAACAACATCTTTCGCGGCCCGAGCGGCTTTCCTCGCCTTGGCAGACAAAATACACTTGCCAATAATAGCTTTAGCGTCTTGCGGATTTCTTTCAAAAAAATCAGTTAATCCTTCAGACACCGCTTGCTCAACGGCAACTTTAGCTTCAGGATTGCCTAATTTTGCTTTAGTTTGTCCTTCAAATTGTGATTCCCTTATTTTGATGGAAACAACGGCTGTAAGCCCTTCCCTAATATCTGAACCAGACAGATTTTCGTCCTTTTCTTTTAGAAAATCATTTTTCCTGGCATAGTCATTAAAAACTCGCGTTAATGCGGTCCTAAATCCAGTTAAATGAGTTCCTCCTTCTATTGTGTTGATATTGTTGGCAAAACTTTCCTCAAGACATTCGTATTCTTCTGTATATTGAAAAGCGGCTTCAATAAATATGTCATTTTTTTCACCTGAATAGTAAAAAATATTCGGGTGCCTCGGAGTCTGTCTATGAATTAAATATTGGATATAAGAACGAATTCCACCCTCAAAATAGAAACCGTAATCAATTCCCCTGTTTTCTCTCTCGTCTTTAAAGTTTATCCTAACTCCTTTAGTTAAATAGGCTTGTTCTCGCAAACGACCTATAATTTTGTGCGCGCTAAATTTAACTTCCTTAAAGATCTCTTCATCTGGTTCAAATGTAATTGTTGTCCCATTCTTTTTACAACTGCCTATCTTTCTAACCTTTGTCTTTATTTTTCCTTTAGCATATTCTTGAGAATACATAGAACCATTCCGGCAAACCTCTGCTTTTGAATAAGCAGACAAAGCGCATACAACCGAAACGCCAACTCCATGCAACCCGCCAGAAACTTGATAAGCTTTTCCGCCGAACTTACCGCCTGCGTGCAAAGTTGTCATTACCGTTTCTAAAGCCGACTTCTTTGTAACAGCGTGTCTTTCAACAGGAATACCTCTACCATCGTCGCTGACCCTAACTCTATTATCTGGCAAAAGAGAAACTTCTATGTTTGTAGCATATCCCGCGATAGCTTCGTCTAAAGAATTGTTAATACATTCCCACACTAAATGATGCAAACCATCGGGCCCTGTTGAGCCAATATACATCGCAGGCCTCTTTCTCACAGGATCTAATCCCTTTAAAACATAAATATCTTTAGCGGTATAAGATTCTCTTTCTTTCTTAGGCTCAATTTTTTTAGAAACAACTTGAGAGGCTATTTTTGTTTTAGCTTCAGATTTTGTTTTTGTTTTTTTTGTTGATTTTTTATTAACCATTGTAGTGTTTATGTGTTTAAATACTTAAATCTTTCTATTTTCCTATAATTGCGAAACCTGACACGCTTAGCAATGAAAGCTTTCAGATAACTTTCGCTTAGTAACTAAGCATGGTTTCCGCCGTATGGCGAGATTAGTCGCCGAGAATGTAGATAGTCAAACCACGCAGGGGTTTGAACTAGCGGTAGCTGAAAATATTGGCTATTTAGATTTATTACACGACAACCAATGTTTTCAGATAACTTTCGCA